>JAVLFR010000125.1:0-18727 GCA_046052785.1 Limnohabitans sp.
GTATGGGTATGGCATCTCGGGTACCTGCGGATGGCTCAACGCTTCTTATGACATCAAGTGCGTTTTTTATTAATCCGGGTTTGTATAAGACCGTACCCTATGATCCCGAGCGGGAATTTGCCGACTTAAAACTTCTCGTCAATATTAACTGTGTCGATACCGTCATTAACGATATTACTCATGAGTGTCTAGCCTTCTTCGAGTGTGACATAGATCAATTCAATGGTAATCTAGCCTGCTTTTATTTATAAACTATCACAGGTCATAACTGCTTGTTGAATTATGTACGACACGGTTTTCGCTTAGCGATAGAAGTGTCGCTTCAAAACTTGCAACGACTTGAAATATTTCTTCGGGTGCGATGGGATAGGGTTCACCCAGCGTGATGGCTCTTGCAAATGCATCATTGTTATTCAAAATGGCGTCAGTTTTATCAAAGGTTTGTATTTGTGTTGAACCATCTAATTGATGAACGAATAGTTGATCTTCCCCACGAGCTTCTGCAGATGCTTTTGTTCCATAAACTTGGAATCGCCAAAACATGGGAGAAGCTCGCACGGTTGTGATGTTAGATGTGATGCCGTTGTTATGTTGCATGAAGGAGGCTAGAACATCCAAAGGATCTGGCGCAGTTTGTTGCGAAACCCAATGCGCATGGAGCCACGAGATAGGTCCCGCCAAGCTGACAACGGCATCGAGCATGTGAACCCCAGTGGCCGTTAAGGGGCCTCCAGGTGTCTCCTTGGCGTCAGCTCTCCATGGTGCATATTTGGCTTTGGAGTTGGCGTTGCTAAAACTTCCTTCTATATGGAGAATTTTTCCCAACTGATTGGTCTGAGTCATTGCCCGAAGCGCTTTCATGCTGGGGTAATACCGTCGGTTGTTGCCGATACCCAATTGAACGCCATGCTCTTGACACGCTTGGATGGCTTTCAGAGCATCCTTTTGGTTCATTGCTAATGGCTTTTCGCACAGAACGTGTTTTCCCGCTTTTGCTGCTGCCACAACTTGACTGACATGAAGTGAGTGAGGTGTAGCCAAGACGACAGCGTGAATAGTTGAGTCTTGTAACAAGTCCTCTAGAGAAGTTGATAGTGAAAGCTGATGTTGTTGAGCAAATGAAAGGGACTCGTCGTATTCGAGACTAACCGCATGGGTAAATCGAATATGTTGACTTCGACCTTGTACCGCTTCAACGATTCTTCTACCCCACCAACCGAGTCCAACTATGGCTGTATTTAACATGGGTTGCAGTCCTTTTTATGTTGATCAGTTTTCAAACGTAGATAGTAACAACGTATACGACTAGGGCACAAGCTTTGGTGGGTCAGGTGTATCACGTATGCGAAACATCTAACCCAATATGGAAATCCACCATTGTTTTTAAGGTGTAGATCGATAGAATGAAAAAATCAATTGAATTAAATTTTTTGAAAGATTCCAATGGCTACTGAAGTTAAGTTGATTCAATCGCATGTGGATGAGCAAGGCATTTGCTTGCTTACCTTCAATCGCCCACAGCGCATGAATGCGGTGACGGGCCAGATGCTCGATGAATTAGAGGGTTGTGTTGGTGCGCTAAACGCCAATCCACTGGTTAAGGTGGTCATACTTACTGGCGCTGGCAAAGCTTTTTGTGCGGGGCGCGATCGAGACGAATTAGGCGGTGTTGCCGAGCAAGATCGACACGATGCGATTCCGCAATCAGGTGGGCATCATTCGGACATGATTCGTCGCTTACAAATGCCCACCATCGCAGCCGTGAATGGTGCTGCAGTCGGTGCCGGTTTGGGCTTCGTTCTTCAATGCGATATTCGCATTGCATCACAACAAGCGTTCTTTTATGATGGTCATTTGTCTGCTGGTATGTCGCCCAGTATCTCTAGTTGGTATTTGCCAAGGTTGTGCGGTGTTGGTGCGGCTTTACAAGTGTTTTGTCAACTCGATCGTGTGCCAGCTGCGCAAGCACAACAATTGGGTATGGTGAGTGAAGTGGTTGAAGCTGACCAACTCATCTCTCATGTGCAATCCATTGCACGTGGTTTTGCGCGTTGGGATTCAGAGGTGTTGCGACACACCAAAGCATTAGCCACAGCAGCATTAGAAGAAAATTACGATCGCAACATGGAGCGCGTCGGTTTGTTGCGTGGATTGCATGCACGAGGACATTGAATTTGTCTTTTTAAAGTTGTTATGAAGTTCCTTTTATACCCAGATCGAATTGCTGTTGTAGGCGCCAGTGCTGAGGCCAAACGCATTGGCGGTCGACCGATTGGCTATCTTAAAAAGGGTGGTTTCAAAGGCGAAATTTATCCAGTGAATCCATATAGAGAATCGATTCAAGGATTCACTTGCTACCCGTCTCTTTCTGCGTTACCGAAGAGACCTGATATGGTCATCATTGCATTGGCTCGCGAACATGTGTTGGCTACTTTGAAAGAATGTGTGGAGATGGGCGTTGGAGCCGTTGTTATTTTTTCTGCTGGATTTGCAGAGATTGACGAAGAAGGCAAAGAACTTCAACATCAAATGTCTCTTGTAGTGAAGGGATCAAACACACGTGTGCTCGGCCCCAATGCCAATGGGTTGATGGTGCCTTCGGTAGGGTTGTATGCATGCTTCACGCCACTGCTTGAAAGAGGAATTCCATCGCAGGGTGGCGTTGCCATTCTCACGCAAAGTGCCGCACTTGGTACTTACTTGCTCGACAAATGTCGCACACGCAGCATTGGTATTGCTTGTTGGATGCATACGGGCAATGAATTGGATGTGGACTTGCTTGATGCATTAGACTCCGCGATAGAAATGCCAAGTGTGACAACCATTTTGCTCACATCCGAAGTGTTGCGCGAGCCCATGCGGTTGCAACAATTGCTCATGCGCGCTGCTGCAAAAAATAAATTAATTGCAGTTTTGCAAGTGGGGCATTCTAATTTAGGTGCAATGGCGGCTGCTTCGCACACTGGCGCGTTAGTGGGTTCGCAATCACAAGTTTCGCGCGGATTGTTGCAGCAAGGTGGTGCACATCATGTGAGTTCGTTGCGTCAACTGGTAGATATTGCAGAGGGGCATGTGCGTTGGGGAAGGCCTGGTCGTGCGCGCGTTTGTATCTTAACCACTTCAGGCGGTATTGGCATCATGGTTGCTGATGCGCTGGAGAGCTCTGGCGTAGTGATGCCGCGTTTATCTGATGCGTTGCAGTTACAACTCATGAATATTGCACCGTTTTGTCATCCAGCCAATCCTGTTGACGTGACTGCACAAATCATCAACGAAACCGATAAGTTTGAAGCGATTTTGTTGACCATGGCCAGCAGCGATGAGGTGGATATCATCATCACGTTTTTACCACTTGCCACCAGTCACGATCCATTGACACAGCAACTGTGTCGAGTTGCTACAAAATTGAATCTTGAGAAATCAAACATTCACTTTGGTGTGGTTGGAACCATTGACGAGTCTGCACATGACATGCTCAATCAAGCGCAAATAGGTCGATGGGAAGAGCCAGATGATTTACGAATCGCCTTGTGTGCCATAACGGCAAAAGCACCAGAGCCATGGGCAGAGTTTGTTGTTTCAAAAAAACCGTCCATTGAAATGGCCAATTGGATTGAAAAATCACAAGTGGATGATCTAATTGGTGAGAGCGAAAGTAAGCAGTGGTTGCGCGATCTTGGATTGCCTGTGATTCAAGATCGAATTGCAGGCGATGCCAAACAAGCGGGATTGTTTGCGTCCGAGATTGGTTTTCCTGTTGCATTGAAGTTGCAGGTGCCTGGCATTGCACATAAAGCGGCCATGGGTGGTGTTCAATTGAATCTTCAATTTCAGAGAGAAGTGCAAGACGCGGCACAACGCATGTTGGATTTACCTGGTGCAACAACCGACTCACTACTGTTGATTGAACCCATGCTGAGTGGCATGGAATTTTTTGTTGGCGTTACTCAGTCCATGGAGTTTGGATTTTTAGGATTGCTCGGTCTTGGTGGTGGTCAGGTGGAAGACAAAGCACGCATGTCGTTTCGATATTTGCATTTGAGCAAACCAGATATCAACGACATGCTGAATGCATTGCGTTTGAATGAGTGCTTGGACGATATGTGCATACAAGACACGGTGGTTGATCAACTCAACCAAATTTTTAAAACACTCAGCCAAATTTTGATTGATTCAGGTGGTCGTATAACCACCATCGAACTCAATCCAGTGATGATCAATGATCAAGGGCAGTGCACCATTGTGGACGCACTTTTTGAAACTACAAGCAGGGACATCCAACCATGAAAGAATCCATAATCAGCGGGCACACCCAAGGCTTAACGCCTGAATTACGGATGTTGCAAGACACGATTAATCGTTTTTTATTGAATGAAATACATCCCGTTGAAGTGAGTGCACGTAAAAACGATTGCACCGAGTTACCGAAACCCGATGTGAAGCGTTTGCAAGCCATGGCCAAAAAATTGGGTTTGTGGTGTTTTGAAACACCAGAAGAATATGGTGGTGCTGGTCTGTCTTCATTTCCATTTGTGGTGGCTTATGAGGCCGCATCCAAACACACGTATTCTTTACCAGACCCTGGTTGTGGCGTCTTTGGTTACGATCCGCCTAACATTTTGCATAGCGCTAACGAAGAACAAAAGGCTCGCTACATTCAGGCAACGGTCGACGACGCACGGCAATGGTTTATTGGATTGAGTGAACCTACTGGTGGAAGTGATCCTGCTCGCGCGATACAAACAAAAGCGGTATTGGATGGTGATTATTGGGTCATCAATGGCAGAAAAATGTGGACCAGTCGTGCTGATGTCGCTCATCATGGTATTGTTTTTGCAAGAACAGGAACTGGCCGCAGTGGTATCAGTGCATTCATTGTGGACATGCCTGCTGAAGGCATCAGTGTTCGTCCCGTTAAAGTGATTCGAGATCATGGCACCAACGAGATGCTAATGGAAAACGTGAGGGTTCATCGCGACAATATGCTTGGCAACGAAGGTGAGGGGTTCACTTTGGCTCAAAAGTGGTTAGTTCGGGGTCGACTCAAAATCGCCGCACAGTGTGTGGGTGTTGCAGAGTCAGCGCTAGATATTGCCATTGAGTATGCACGTCAACGCGAAACATTTGGCAAAAAATTAGCCAGCAGGCAATCTATTCAAAATATGTTGGTCGATGGCTATATTGAAGTGAAAGCTGCGCGATGGCTGCTTTGGGACGCTGCATGGCAAGATGATCGAGGCGAGGATGCACGACATGCTGCATCGATTGCCAAACTGTATTCAAGTGAGAGTTCCTTTCGTGCGGTGGACTCAGCCATGCAAGTCTTGGGTGGTATGGGGATGTCTCGTGAAATGCCGCTTGAGCATTGGTTTCGTGGTTTGCGGGTTAACCGCGTTGTGGAAGGTCCGTCTGAGATTCATCGCATGCTGGTGGCGCGCGATATTTTGGGCGCCGATGCATTGCAATCTTGACTCGTCAATATCGATCAAGGTTGACTAGCCTTGGTGATTGAATAATGGGAAGTGCTTAATAAAAAAGGAGATTAATATGTTGAAGTCAATCGTATTTGGATTTTTGTCTTTCTTCATGGCTTGCTGTTCTTTGGCGCAAAGTGCGACAGAACCGTATCCAAGCAAACCGATCACGTTGGTTGTCCCTTACGCTGCTGGTGGCGTCACTGATTTAGTTGCACGAGTTATTAGCAGCAAGATGGGCGAAATTTTGGGACAAACCATTGTTGTAGAAAATCGCGCAGGAGCTGGTGGCAGTTTAGGAACATCCTATGCAGCCAAGTCAAATCCCAATGGCTATACATTACTAATTGGTAATGCAGGCACGCATTCATCATCACCCATTACTGAGCGTGGCGTGACCTACGACCCCAATCAAGACTTTTCCTACATCTCACCTTTGGGTTCATACACTTTTGTGATGGTATGCAACCCGAAAGTACCTGTTAAATCTGTTGCTGAATTCATGGCCTTGGCCAAGCGTGAACCGGGCAAGTTAACTTATGGCAGTTCTGGTATTGGTTCAAATGTGCATTTCATTTTTGAATATTTTAAATTGCGCACAGGACTTGATGTTCGTCACGTGCCGTATCGTGGCGCAGGACCTATGGTCAATGACTTGTTGGCTGGAACCATAGATTGCTCTTTTGATGGCACATCCAAACAAAATATTGAAGCAGGTCGACTCAAAGCCTTGGCTGTGGCCAGCGTCAAGCGGGACGTGTTGTATCCCGATTTAATGACCTTGGATGAAGCGGGCGTCAAAGGTTTTGATCTTCCTGGATGGCAGTCTCTCATGGGGCCCAAAGGCATACCCCCAGCTATTTTGAAAAAACTCAATGAGGCGGCCAATGCAGCAGTCAAAGATCCATCGGTGATCAGTCGATTGAGTGCAATTGGATTTCATGCATATGGTGGTACACCTGAAGAATTACAAAAATGGGTTGCCAATGACACTGCAACTTTTCAGCGCATTGCCAAAGACGCTGGCATTCAGTTGCAATAAACAATCTTGTCCATCACCCATTTACCCTTTAGGAGATCAACATGTTTAATCGATCGACAAAATGCATGCTTTTCGTTGCAGCCGTTGTGCTCTGTTTGAGTGGTTGGGCGCAATCGAATTACCCCAATCAACCCATCAAAATTGTGGTGCCTTTTGCGCCAGGAGCTAACACCGATTTGCTAGCTCGTATGTATGCGCAAGTGATTGGTGAAGCGCTCAATCAAAGGGTTTTGGTTGAAAACAAACCAGGTGGTGGTACCAATTTGGCTGCTGAGCATGTGGCGCGATCTGCGCCAGATGGCTACACCTTGTTTGTGGCGCAATTTGCTTCGCATGCAGCGAACAAGTGGTTGTATGACAAATTATCGTATGACCCCATCAAAGACTTCACTGCCGTTGGCATGATGGCTGAGACACCTTTCTTTTTGTTGGTGAGCTCACAAAGCAACATTCAATCTGTGCAAGATTTGGTTAATTTAGGCAAGCAAAAACCAGGGGGTCTGAGTTTTGGTTCATCTGCCATTGGTTCACCGATTCATATTGCAGGCGAGTTGTTGCGCATGCAATCGAATACCAAAGCAGTTCATGTACCTTACAAAGGGGCGGGGCCAGCCGCAACTGATTTGGTTGGCGGCAATTTGGATTTCATGTTTGATGCAACTGCGATGAGCTTGGTCAAAGCAGGAAAGTTGCGTGCTCTTGCTGTTGCAGACAGTGAGCGTTGGCATGGACAACCCACTGTGCCATCCATGGCAGAGCAAGGGTTTCCCAATTTTCGTGTCAAAGGGTTTTTCACACTGGTCGCACCTGCAGGAACACCTGAGGCGATATTAGAGCGACTCAATGCCATCATGGTGGAATACTCTCGTAGACCTGATGTACAAGCAAAAATGACAGGTATGCAAGTGAGTGCGCTGCCTTTATCACGTCAACAAACGGATGCATATTTGTTAAAAGAAAGTACGCGCTGGGAACAGGTTGTCAAAACATCTGGCGCCAAGGCCGAATAAAACATCGTTTCATCAGAAAGACTGCACATGCTCATCACGGTTCATGAATTCAAAACCATTCTCTTGCAACGAGAGGATGACATTGTTCAAATCACACTCAACAGACCTGATCGATTGAATGCCATGGACGATTTGATGTTTGAAGAAATTCCGCAAGCGGTTAGCATAATTGCGCAAGACGAGACCGTGCGTGTTGTCATTTACACAGGTGCTGGTCGTGCTTTTTCTGCGGGTCGTGAAATCGCTGCGTTGCATGCGCGTGCCAACGCGCCAGAGGTTTTTGGTGTGCCCAAACCAGCTGGTCGTGAAATGGATTTTGTAGCCGGTTTGCAAATGCCTGTGATCGCCGCAGTCAATGGTGCAGCTGCAGGTGCAGGTATGGGCGTTGCGTTATTGGCTGATTTTCGCATTGCCTCTGAATCTGCCGTCTTTGCCGAGGCACACGTTCAAAGAGGTTTAACACCTAGCGTTGCCGCTTGGTATTTGCCAAGGCTCATGGGCGTTGCCAAAGCCATGGAAGTTTTGTTGTTAGAAAAACGAATCACCGCCAGTGAAGCTCTCGATTATGGTTTGGTCAATTCTGTCGTTCCCAATGATCAAATGATGAATGAAGCGTGGATTTTGGCGCGCAAGTTGGCTGAATTACCACCGTTGACAGTGCGTTTCACCAAGCATTGTGTTCAGCAAGGTCTTAACGATTCACTGGAGTCGGTTCGAGTAAGTGCAGGATGGGCGCAAATGCTCACACGACTACGAACCGACGAACAAAAAATGGCACCAACCAAGAAATAAATCACATGCATGAAATTTTTGATAGTTATAGCTCGTTACCCGAAGATTTTCGGTTAATTCGTTCAACCATTGCCGATTTTGTGCGCCAAGAAATTGTGCCGCATGAAACCCAAGCATTGAAGCAAGACTTGCGCGAATTGCCCTCCGATGTTGTGAAGAAACTTCAAATTAAATCGCGTGCGGCAGGGTTTTGGTACATGGACGTGCCAGAGAGCTTGGGTGGTGGTGGTTTGCCAACTTTTCCTTATGTGGTTGCCTACGAAGCAGCATCACATCACGCCTTTTGTTATCCAGATCCCGGTTGTGGTGTGTTTGGGTACGATTTACCTAATGTGTTATTAAATGCGTCCCAATCGCAAATTGATCGCTATGTAAGGGTGAGTGTGCAAGAGGGCAGACAATGGTTTTTTGGTATTTCTGAACCTTCTGGAGGCAGTGATCCGGCTCGATCAATTCAAACACGAGCCATACGCGTTGGAAACAAGTGGGTATTGAATGGACGAAAGATGTGGACCAGTCGTGCCGATGTTGCACAACATGGTATTGTTTTTGCGCGGACCGGTGAAGGCAGAACGGGAATCAGTGCTTTTATTTTAGATTTGCCTCTCAAGGGGTTGACGCATCGACCTGTTCAAGTCATACGCGATCACGCCACCACAGAATTATTGTTGGATGAAGTTGAAATTCCTCTGGATCATTTGTTAGGTGAAGAGGGTGGTGGATTTGCATTGACTCAAAAATGGCTCACTAAAAGTCGCCTTAAGGTTGCAGCGCAATCCATTGGCTCTGCACAAGCTGCCATTGAAATTGCTGCTGACTATGCAACTGTGCGTTCAACCTTTGGCGCTTTGTTAGCAACACGTCAATCCATACAAAACTTATTGGTTGATTCATACATGGAGCTGCATGCCGCACGATTGATGCTGTGGGACGCGGCCATGCGCGACGAGCGAGGTGAAGACGCTAGACAAGCGGCATCGATGGCCAAACTCTATTGCACGGAGCGTTCATTTCAAGCTGTCGATCGAGCTGTACAAGTACTGGGCGGCATGGGCTTGAGCCGAGAGATGCCTCTGGAGCATTGGTTCAGAGGTTTGCGTGTCACACGCATCATTGAAGGTCCATCAGAAGTGCATCGCATGTTATTGGCAAGGGCTTTATTGGGTGAAGCGTCGTTGGATAAAAGAAGTGATTCAAAACCCAACCCTTCACCCAAATAATTCCTATGAATAGTTCAAAAAATCTTTCAGAAAGTCCACAACCTTTATCCAACTTGCTTGTATTGGATTTGGGGCAAATGTACAACGGCTCTTATTGTGGAATGCTGATGGCATTGCATGGCGCAACCGTCATCAAAATTGAGCCGCCCACAGGAGAAGCTTTGCGTTTGCGAGCTGGTAGTCCAGGGGCCAAACTGCCTTTGTACTTAGTTAACTCCGGTAAACGATCATTGAGTCTTAATTTGCGTTCAGAAAAAGGGCGTGAGATTTTTTTGAATCTAATTCGAAAAGCCGATGTATTGATTGAAAATTTTGCACCACACACCATGGAGAAATTAGGCTTGGGCGCAGATCTGTTATTGAAAGAAAATCCACGATTGGTTTATGCAGCAAGCACCGGGTATGGTGTGGGCGGTACTTTTTCTCGCTATCCAGCCATGGACTTAACCATTCAAGCCATGACGGGCACCATGGCGACAACCGGCACCGAAGAATCGGGTCCCATGAAAACTGGACCCGCTGGTGCAGATTTTTTATGTGGTGTTCACTTGCTCAGTGCAATTTTGATGGCCTTGCTTCAACGCGGTATCACGGGGCGTGGTCAACGATTAGAAGTTGCAATGGCTGACGCCGTTATTCCATCGCTCTCATCCAGCATTGCCTATTATTTAGGAATGGGCAAAGAACCCCCTAGAACTGGCAACCGTCATTCTGGCATGGCTTACGCGCCATACAACGTGTATCCCGCAGTCGATGGTCATCTGGCTTTGTTTTGTGTACGTAATGAGCATTGGTCCGATTTGTGCCAAGTAATGGAATACCCAGAATTGGCAACTGATGAAAGATTCAATTCTATTGCCAATCGTGTGCTACACATGGACGAAGTGGATCGTGTAGTTGGGCAATGGGTTGCTCAATACACTCGAGAGCAAGCATTTGAGAAGTTGATGGTGCGACAAGTACCAAGTGCACCCGTTTTGGGTGTATCGGAAGTTTTGCACGAACCGCATTTTCGTCAGCGTGGCTCTGTTGTACCTATGGATCATCCCATCATGGGGAAACTTTTGGTGCTTGGTTCGCCTTTGCATTTGGCCGAGGTACCCGCATTGCAACCGCTACCTGCGCCTGAATTGGGTCAACACAATTTTGAAGTGCTGCATGAGTTGTTGAATTTTTCTGAACAACAAGTACAAGACTTGCAGGCTGAAGGTGTGTTGGGTCCCAAAGATTAATTTTTTTAAGAAACGAAAGGAAAGATATGCGTATTGTGAATATAGACACAGCCTCTGGCTGTCGAGTGGGTGTGTTGGATGGTGAGTACATCATTGATTTGAATCGTGCAGCACAGTTCATCATTGCCAATCACCGTACACCCAATCCAAGCGAAAGAGCCGAGGCTGAAATCAAAATGCCATCTGCTTTTTCAAGTTGGTTGAATATGGGGCCAGATGCATCGAATCAGGCTGCCCAATGGGCCACAGTGGGTGCGCACGCAGTTATTCAAAAACATGGAATGCCGTGGGCTATGCAACATCAATTGGTTTATTTAGAAAACAAGGTGCAATTGGCACCACCGATTGGGTACCAAGCCAATGTATTGGCCATTGGTCTTAATTACAAAAGCCATGCGCTTGAAGCAAAGATGGACGCGCCTAAATTCCCAATGGTGTTTGCCAAGCCACAACCTTCGGTGATTGGTCCGATGGACCCCGTCACCATTCCAAAAGCCAGTCGTCGCATTGACTATGAGGGCGAGATTGTGATTGTGATTGGCAAGAGATGCAAAGAAGTAGATGAACAAACTGCATTGTCATGCATAGCGGGCTACACCTTAGCCAATGATATTTCTGCTCGTGATTGGCAATTTAGAACCACTGAGATGATGCTTGGTAAAGCATTTGATGGATTTTGTCCTATTGGTCCTTGGCTATTAACCCATGACGAGTTGCCCGATATTTCTCAGCTGTTGCTTGAAACCAAAGTCAATGGTGAAGTTCGACAAAGTGCACTTGCATCTGACATGATTTTCAGTCCTGCGTTTTTGGTGTCTTATTTGTCACAGGTCATGACGCTACAAGCGGGGGACGCGATTTTGACAGGAACACCAGCAGGCATCGGCGCCACACGCGACCCACGGCTCTGGCTCAATGCGGGTGACCGTGTGGAAGTCTCAGCTGGGCCATTGGGCACACTCGTAACCACTTTTCAGAGTTAAAAATTTAGGTTCTATGGTAGCCTTTGTTGGTATCACTTTCTTTGAATACAAACCTCGAAATCCAATGAAAAAATCAAGACAAACACTTCTTCAATGTGCGCTAGTCTTTTTGTTTTCTAGCGTTACCTTTCATCTCAAGCGATTAGTGGACGCTTAGAAGAAAAGTATTCACCTATAAAATTACAAAACTAAATATCAAAGTAGGCAAAGCATCTTAGACTTGTGCCTTTAGAAGCCTTACATAACAGTGCCCGCGTTGACATTGATATTTGTACCAGTAATTAACCGAGCATCATCGGAGGCCAAAAATGCGGCAGTTGCTGCACTGTCTTCGGGCTCTACCAACTTTCGCATGGGGTTTAAAGACGCAATATTTTGAAGTGTTTCTCGACCTCTGATGCGAACGACACGTTCAGTTGCTGTCGTGCCTGGTGAAATGGCGTTAACGGTAATGCCAAATTGGCCAACATCACGTGCTAATAATTTAGTGAACCCTATCACGCCTGCTTTTGCCGCAGCATAAGGCAGGTAAGAAGGCGCATTAGGAGATGGAGCAACACCTGCTTGTGAGGCAATATTGATGATTCGACCGTAATGCTGTTTCGTCATGATAGGTATCACTGTACGACAACATGAAAAGGTAGATCTTAAATTGAGTTCAACCACTTTGTCCCACTCTTCATCAGAAATATCAGTGATTGGCAAAAATTGATCAAACCCACCAGCAGAATTGATCAAAATATCAATGCGGCCCCAACGATTGGTAACTTCAGATGTCAACTGAAGGATTGAATCTGAGTTCAGGACGTTGGTAAAGACGCTGATTGCGTCTCCTCCTGCATCTCTGAGACGCTGACAAACCCGTTTGGCTGCCTCTACATTGAAATCAGCAACTGCAACGGCTGCGCCTTCTTGCGACAGTCGCCATGCGGTGGCTTCACCAATGCCGTTGCCTCCACCTGTGACGATGGAGATGCGTCCGCTTAATTTTTTAGCGTTAGTCAAGTTTGGCTCCACTATCTTTGACGACCTTTGACCATTTCACAATTTCGCTAGAGATAAAATTTCGAAATTGATCTGGCGTAGAGGGTTTAAGGTCTACGGCTTCAGCACCCATTAGTTTTTGATAGTCTGCGGACTTAATTACATTTTGTATTTCATAATTGAGTTTTGTGATGATGGCTGAAGGCGTGCCTGCTGGTGCAAAAATGCCATACCAAACTGAAGAGTCAAAGTTGGGTAATCCAGATTCTGCAACTGTTGGAACTTCTGGCATGGCGGCTGATCGTTTAGGACTTGTTACAGCGATCGCTTTTAGTTTTCCAGATTTGATGTGTCCTCGTGCAGATGCAATGGTTAGGTAGGTGACATCCACATTGCCACTGATGACATCGATGATGGATGCAGGAACTGCTTTGTAGGGAACGTGAACTAAATTGGCACCAGTCATGGTTTTGGTCATTTCCCCAGAAAGGTGCGCGCCACTGCCATTGCCAGCCGACGCATAACTGATGCCACCTGGTTTGGATTTGGAAAAAGAAACCATGTCTGCAACATTATCAAAGGGCAGTTTGGCGTTTGCAACAAGAATGTAAGGTGCAGCGCCAATTAGCGAGACCGGTTCAAAGTCTTTTATTGAGTCATATGGAATTTTATTAAATAAAGTTGGGTTGACTGCAATTTGTGTATTGAGTGCAAGAATTATGGTGTAGCCATCAGGGTTTGCCATAGCAACTTCTTTCATTGCTAATATGCCGCTTGCACCACCCTTGTTGTCTATCCAGACTGATTTACCCAAGGCCTCGCTGAGTTTTTCAGCCAGCGGTCTACCGACAAGATCGATACCACCGCCCGCTGGGTATGGAATAACAAGTCGAATTGTTTTTTCTGGGTACGATTGTGAAATGGATAGCGTTGAACTAAAAATAAGTAAAGATGTAAAAAGACATTTAATAAGCGAATTCATTCTTATGATCCTTAAGAGTTTTTTATATCAAAAGTAATTTGATACCAGCAGTATCCCTTTGCAATATGAGCAAGCCGACGGCCAATGAAGCAAAGAAGCGACTGAAGCTGACTGCGGGCACCACGACTAAATCGAATTGGGCTAGACGACTAGTACTTGAATTTGTGTTTGGAAATATCATGAAAAAATCCCCATCAAAAATTCGTTGTTAAAAAATTCAGAAATGTACGGAGACAGCTAACAACAAGGCCAGAGTGAAGGGATGTTGCGCATTTTCAAAAATGGTGTCATAGACAAGGATTGGCACTTCAAAAACCCCATCGCCAGTATGAACCTTTGATCAATCGATCAATCTAGTAAAAACCCTCGTGGGACCCTTGCAATAGCCGATCTTCATCAACGTACTTGCCCGATTGGTAATCCTCTAGTTTTGTAGTCACTTTTCATAACGCAATTTGACGCCTCTCGAACTCAAGGGGACTGAGTTGATCTGGACGGTATCAAAGCGTCCAGATTCTGGACGCTTGGGGCACTCTGGACGGTAGCAGTGCTCTGGACGGTCGGGTTACTCTGGACGCTTGTGCTGCTTTAAATACCTCGGGGCGTCAAGAATCTGGACGGTTAGTGATTTTTTGGGGCCGGGGTAGGTTGGAAATACCTCGTGCGATTGGTTTGTAGGCTGTTGCTAAAATTTCTTTACAGCGTCAATATTGAAGACGCGCACTTTAAGGTTAGTGGAATTTACAATTCATATCAAAATACGAAAAATTTGTAGTTGTTAACCCTAACAAGCCCATTTGTATAGTTGTTACACGTTAGAAATATGGAAAAAAGTCACAGCGCAAAGGGTTTGAACAATCAAGGTTTTACCCTTTAATTTAGCTGTGAAATTACTAGTGTCTCAACGTTGGGACCCTAGTGAAAACTGTATATGATTTATTAATAGACAGACTGGGGGCTGGTGTGTATCGAAGAAGAGCTATTGCCGGGTTATTAACTGGATTGGGCACTCCAAGCTTATGGGGGCAATCTAATCATGCGCATCATGGCGGCGCTTATGAGCGGCTCACACAAATTGGACTGATTGATCGACCACCTCTGGCCGATGCGCAAGCTGTATTTGCTAGCCCAGCGCCACATGCAAAAAATCCTGGACGCTGGGTCGTGAGGCCCGAGTTGCCATTACCTCGGAGTGAAATGGCTTGGGCCACTGAGATGAAAGGTCGCATGCATTTGGTTGGTGGCTATGGCGAACAACGCGTTGATCGAGCGTATCACCATATATTTGATCCTAAACAAAACAATTGGCTTACGGCTAAAGCATTACCGCTGGGTGCTAATCATGTGGGCGTTGCTGCGCTTGATGGCAAATTGTTCGCCATTGGTGGGTTTATTGAACAAAATCGCAAGCCTCATTCGCAATCTTTTATCTACGATGAAGGTAAAGACAGTTGGCAAAGCATTGCTCCTTTGCCACAACCATGTGGGTCGGTTGGATGCGTATTTCTCAACGGTCAATTGCATGCCATTGGGGGGGCAATTGGTGACACGTTCGATACTAAAAAATCAATTGATTGGCATCGTGTTTATAACGCTCAGACCGATCGATGGGAGCAACGGGCTCCAATGCCTACCGCACGTGATCTCGTGGCAGCCATATCTGTCAATGGTGTGATTCATGTGATCGGAGGTCGTGTAGATAGTTTTCACACCAACTCTAATTTGCACCATGTCTACGACCCCAAAACAGACAAGTGGAGTATGCGTAATCCATTGCCTACTGCGCGGTCAGGCCATGGTGCAGGCGTGCTGGAAGGCAAAATTTTTATCATGGGGGGAGAGGGCACCAACCGCGTGTTTGGCCAAAACGAAGCCTACGATTTACAAAAAGATACTTGGGAGCAATATGCACCCATGATCACGCCCAGACATGGTTTAGGCGCTACAACTTTGGGCTCATGGATTCATGTTGCTGGGGGCGGTGCAGTGATGGGGGGCGGTATTCAAACGTCAATTCACGAGTCATTTACCTTAAATGATTAATATGGCTACGTCAGTAGTCTGTACGCTCTGGCGAAACCAAGTCGCGATTACACCGTCGCTTTAAGTAGGTGAGTGTGTCAAGAATCTGGACTGGTAGAGATTGTTTGTATGAGTTTAGGGTTGGCTGGAAATAGCTTGCATGAGCACAACTCAGAAATGCTGACTTCTCCCCCCCTCAGGCAATTACAAGAATGAATCGCGAAGTGAACTTGTTACTTGCAGATAAAGAGTTGTCTTCACGAATTGCAAACATTGGGCCATCAGCTGACTCATCTATGACAGAGGCTGATGTCGCTAAGTTCTTATCGATTGAAATGGCCCGTTGAACAGATGTGACGAAGGAAATATGTTAGTGATTGTTTGTAGCAGGGTAGGGTAGGTACGGGAGTTTCAATTAATCAATATAAAAGTTGATACTTGGTTTAAGCAGGCGAGGGTCTCGAACCAGTTGGGGCCAAAGTTCGGATCTACATTCCGTAGTCGAACTTGATCATTTGAGCGGCATCGAAATTGAAAACCGTGGAATACCTTGTGCGATCGGTTTGTAGTCGGTAGGCTGCTACTCAAACAAATATCTTGAATCATTGCAAGATACACACAACACTCAAACGGCCCAAATTCGAGGCCAGGCTTGGCGCTCGAATCCAAAAAGGGCGAAGTTCAGCGCCACGCACAGACATCGAACTGTTTGGGCCCAAATTGTTCTAGTTCATTTTTGAGAGTCAAATTGAATGTCACGAGCGCTTACTTTCATACTGCGCTGTAAAAATCGACTAAAGGTTTGGGGGAGGGCCAGAGTTCATCCCACGGACGTTCAATGACATCCCTCCAGGGGGGCTTTCCGTATTTTTTGTAGCACACTAAGTCACTCAATTACTCATGGCGCAAATAATCGCCTATGTCCGTGATCTCACCACCATGCTTAAAAAAATACGTCCTCTGCTGAGCTCCGCTTACGATCAATTACGAGCTCAAGTCAAGACTCACGTACCAGGCATCATGACCTGCTTGGTGCTTGCATTAGCCGCTACTTTTTTAAGCCGCACTTACGGCGGACCGCAGCTTCTTTATGCCCTGCTGATTGGTCTGTCGTTTCATTTCCTTGCAGCCAATCCGGTGATGGCCGTAGGTATAAATTTTTGCGCTCGTTCCGTGCTGCGAGTAGGAGTGGCTCTGCTGGGTGCACGTATCACCGCACCCCAGGTAGTGAACTTGGGGCTAAATACGGCTTTAATTATTCTCGCAGCTGTTGCCATGACAATCGTGTTGGGTGTTTTGCTGGCGCGCTGGCTGGACAGGTCTCGCGAGGAGGGCTTGTTATCAGGCTGCGCCGTGGGTATTTGCGGTGCATCAGCTGTGCTAGCCGTTTCATCCGTGCTGCCGGCAACTAAGGAAAACGAGCAATTCACCTTGCTGGCTGTTATTGGTGTTACGGTCATGTCGACGCTGGCCATGATTGCTTATCCGTTTGCCTTGCAGCCGCTGGACTTGTCTGAAGCCCAAGCCGGTGTATTTTTAGGTGGAACTATTCATGACGTGGCCCAAGTGTTACCGCAGCAATGATTCTGGGGCCTGCCACCGGCGATACCGCCACCATAGTCAAGCTCTTTCGCGTAATGCTGCTGATGCCCGTGGTCTTAGTGATTGCAACGATCTATCGCCATAACCCCGCGGTAATTATTGATGAGCGTGCCAACATTCCGCTTGTGCCTGGTTTTTTGATCGGCTTTTTGTTGCTAATGATTGCCGCAAGCCTGGGCTGGCTCAGCCCAGTACTAGTGGACGGCGCAGGCGATTTATCGGGTTGGCTTCTGGTCACGGCGATTGCAGCTGTTGGCGTGAAGACTAGCTTTGAACAGCTGCTTAAGTTGGGCTGGCAGCCATTGCTCATGCTGGTGCTAGAAACTGCCTTTATTGCAGTCTTCGTTCTCGCGGCCGTGTTCCACCTAGGTATTTAAGCGGGGTGCAGTTGCGCTGTAAGTGTCCTATCAAGGCAATACGCCGGCCCGCATTTTTTGTCCGAGTCCTGTACGCAGCTTGGCTTGCGCCGCATCGATGAAGCGGCACAAATACCGCCGAGTGTCTCGGGGGTCAATGATGTCTTCGACACCGAATGCCTCAGCCGTGCGAAAAGGAGAGGTCAACTCACGCAGCTCGGCCTCCAGTTCTCGCTCACGCAGTTTGGGGTCGGCCGCCGCGGCGATTTCACGCTTATATGCCGCAGCAACTCCGCCTTCGACCGGCAACGATCCCCATTCGGCCGTAGGCCAAGCCAGCTTCAAGCCGATGCCGTTTTTGTCAGTCGCCGCCATGCCGGCCATGCCGTAGCATTTACGTATCACAACAGTCAGGATAGGTACGGTGGCTTGCATAGCCACATATACGCTGCGCATGCCCGCGCGTAAGGTTCCGGCGAGTTCTGCGTCCTGTCCCACCATGAAGCCTGGCACGTCGACCAGGAAGATTATTGGGATGTGAAAGGTGTCGCACAACTGAATGAAGTGAGTCTGCTTGCCTGCAGCCTTGAGGTCCAGTGCGCCGCTGTAGATCATTGGGTTGTTGGCAATGATGCCCGCCACCTTGCCGTTCATTCGCGCCAGCGAAGTGATCACGGCCTTGCCATAGCTAGGCTGTATTTCAAAGACCGAATCTTTGTCGACCACCATCTGCACGAGCGTGCGCATGTTGTAGGGTTTGCGTCTGTCCTTTGGAATAATGCTAGCCAGACCTTCGTCGCGGCGGAGGGGGGAGTCACCCGTGTCCGCAATTGGCGGCAACTCCCAAACATTGCTGGGCATATACGAAAGATAGCGCCGAATCATGGCAAAGCATTCTGCTTCGTCAGCGGCGACGTTGTGCACCAGCCCCGCCGTATCAGCGGCTGCTTTGTGTCCGCCTAATTCTTCCTTGCTTATTTTTTGGCCAAGTGAGCGTTCGACCACTGGTGGGCCGGCCGCAAAGATTT
>JAVLFR010000126.1:0-2356 GCA_046052785.1 Limnohabitans sp.
TAAACGGCAGGAGCGCTGCCTGTTTGCATCACAGGGCCGTTGGCATCTTGGCTCAAAGTACCCTCAATTTCACCGCCCTTTTCAATCTCAATTTCCGAGTATTGAACTTTGCCTGCGATTTTTCCTGTGGAGCGAACGATCAAACTCTTTTCAGAAATGATGGTGTTGTGCAACTGCCCACGCACATCGATCACTTTGGCAGAAACACGCCCCGTGATCTTGCCAGTTGGGCCGATCAAGACTTCTTCTGCAGTTAAATCACCCTCAATAACGCCATTAATGATGGCTTTTGATGGGACAGTGAATGTACCTTTGACGACAACGCCGTCACCGATGACAACACTTTCGAGCGAATCAGATTGATTTGACATAGAGACTCCTTCAATAAATTTTATCAAACAAACCGTCAAAAACTACACAACCTAAAAAAAATTGTTGTTTATTTGTTAAAAAAAGTTCATTCAATGCAACCACTTAGCGTATTTTTTGAAAGTGCTTCCTAACAGATGAACATCTAAGCCAACCCGTTAATTCAAGCCACAGAATTGCTAACATGCTCTGATTCTCAAACACCATCATGAAAAACACTTTCACCGTTGCTGGCGTCATGGGCTGGCCAGTGGCTCACTCAAGATCCCCCATCATCCACAACCACTGGATACACCAGCACCACCTCAAGGGGGCTTACGCGCTCTTCCCTGTCAACCCGCTTCGCCTTGAAGCTGCCATTCGCGGCCTTCAAGCTCTGGGCCTCGCAGGATGCAACATCACCATTCCTCACAAAGTTGAGGCCATGCAGCACGTGGATTGGATCGACCCACTGGCCAAGCGAATGGGGGCGATCAACACCATTGTGGTGCAGACCGACGGCGCCTTGCACGGCTACAACCACGACGGATTTGGCTATATCGCTAGCTTGCGCGAAGCACAACCCTCATGGCAACCCAATGCGGGCGCTATTGTTGTGTTGGGAGCGGGCGGGGCTGCGCGGGCCATCGTGGTGAGCTTGATGGACCAAGGCGCGCAAGACATTCGCGTACTCAACCGCACCTTTGGCAAAGCCCAGGATTTGGCCCATGAATTTGGATCTGTCGTCACCGCTTATGACTGGGATGAAAGACATGAAGCCATCAGCGATTGTGTTTTATTGATCAACACCACCAGCTTGGGTATGCACGGTCAAGCGGCTCTTGAGATTGAACTCTCACAGCTGCCCCGCGCTGCACTGGTGTCAGACGCCATCTACGTCCCGCTTGAAACACCGCTACTGGCCCAAGCTCGGGCACGCGGCCATACCACCGTGAATGGCTTGGGCATGCTGCTTCATCAAGCGCGCCCCGCTTTTCATGCCTGGTTTGATGTGATGCCTGACGTCACCGCCGAACTGCGACAAGCCGTTATCGCAACGCTTTGAATCGAACGCCACCCCAAGGCGCGCATGGCTGCCAAAACCATTCATCATTTGTCACCTTTATCAGTTAAAGTGATTAAATGAAACCTACGCAGGACTTATCGAAATTTTTTAATAAAACCGCTGAAATTGTGGTCGATGCGATCAATCGTCAAGTTAAGCAATTCGTGCGCTTAGTGACCAAACCACCCAAGAAACCCCCACTGGCTTGGGACAAGATCATTGGTGACAGTTTGCTGCAAAAAGCCCCCGCGCATACGGCGTTGAACCAAGATGCGGCTTCAGAATTGCCAGAGGCCAATCAACAGTTGGCGCAATTGCCCACAGAGATTTTTGACGAGCTTTTCAGCAGAATTCAAAAGAACATCGTGGATGAAATTCAAGCGCTTCGCTTGTACGAAAAATTGTTTGACTGTGAGATTCAAATCATGCGAGGACATGTGCACTTTTACAAATGCACCCACCCCGCATCAGAAGAAACCATCGACTACACCACATTGATCAGTCGATTGATCCAACTGTTCACCGAACATCAAGAAATCACTTCACGGCAACGCGTCTTGAAGCGCTGACAAGCATTCAACTCGCCAATCCGAGTTGTCCAAAAACCAACGAACCGTTGGTACCGCCAAAGCCAAAGTTGTTTTTGACAGCGTAATTGATCGTGAGATCACGCGCCGTGTTGGCGCAAAAGTCCAAGTCGCACAGCGGATCTTGGTTAAAAATATTCACAGTTGGCGGTGACTTTTGGTGATGCAACGCCAAAATGGTGAAAACAGATTCCAAACCGCCCGCGCCCCCTAGCAGATGCCCCGTCATGGACTTGGTTGAATTGACGAGGAGGCTTTTAGAATGGGTGCCAAAAGCGGCTTTGATCGCGTCGCATTCGTTTTTATCGCCCAACACGGTCGAGGTCTGTCTCTTATACACATCTGACGCTGCCGA
>JAVLFR010000127.1:0-3535 GCA_046052785.1 Limnohabitans sp.
CTCTTTTGGAATCCACCACTGCCGTGTCAAATGTGCAGTGGACTGACACAAATCGCCGTGGCTATTTGAAAATGACATTCACTCCCACCCAAGCCAAAGGCGAATTTATTTTTATAGACTCAGTTTCTACAAAGCTTTACGCAATTGCGACACCAGATGCATCTGAAACAAGAACTTATGCTGGCTAACTGTCAACTGGGTTAGGTTCAATCACAGGAATTTCCTGCTGTGAATGAAGCGCAAGCGGCTTGATATCCTAAATAAAAACACCACCCGTTTTTCGCGGGTGGTGTTTTTGTTTGAGGGGTTCGCTTAAAACTCTTCGGTATCCACCTCAGAGGCACTGACCGCGTTGTAGCGTGCGCCCTTGACGGTCTGTTGATTGATCAGGCCCTCTAAGCGTTGCATGTGCTCAGCGGAAAGCACCACATCCATAGCCCCCATATTGTCTTCAAGATGGCGAATATTTTGCGTACCAGGAATGGGAATCAGCTTGCTGTCTTTGTGCAATAACCAAGCCAAGGCCAGCTGTGCAAGCGTGCAGCCCACCTCTTGGGCGATGGCTTGATAGCCCTTTAGCAAAGGCAAATTGGCGGCATAGGTATCCGCCGCAAAACGTGGCATCGCGCGGCGGATGTCATTGGCAGCCAAGCTACCCACATCACGCAAATCACCACACAAAAAACCACGCGCCACGGGGCTGAACGCCACAAAGGTGGTGCCCAATTCTTCACAGGCTTTGAGCACGGCGATCTCGGGGTTGCGTGTCCATAACGAATATTCGGTTTGTAACGCGGCAATAGGATGCACCGCATGCGCTTTACGCAGCGTGGAGGCGGAGACTTCGCTCAAACCAATTTCTCGAATCTTGCCAGCACGCGCGAGGTCGCTCAAAGCGCCCACACTGTCTTCGATGGGCACTTTTTTGTCAAAGCGGTGCAGGTAGTACAAATCGATCACATCGGTGCCCAAGCGCGACAAGCTGTCTTCACAGTTTTGACGCACCGTCTCAGGTCGACCATCAATCACGCGCTTCACGCCATCAGGAAACGACACCCCCGCCATACCGCCTTTGCTGCACAAAGTGATTTGGCTGCGGTGCCCTTTGAGCGCTTTGCCCACCAGCAACTCATTGGTACCAAAGCCATACAAGGCAGCCGTGTCAAACATCGTCACGCCCAGGTCTAAGGCGCGGTGAAGCAACGCCTCCCCCACCTCAGACGCAGGCGGCGCGCCGTAGGCGTGACTCAGGTTCATGCAGCCTAGGCCAATGGCTGAAACTTGATAAGGGCCGAGTTGACGTTGTTTCATAGGTGAAGTTTGCTAGGTGTGCGGGTCCAAGCCGGCAATGGCGCTGAGCGATGCAGCACATTGTCGTGTAACCATGTGGCGCTTTTGCGGGCGCGTTCGGCCACCGTGGCCAAGGGGAGTTGTTGGTAATCGTCGTTGAACACTTCAAAGCTGTAGTCACCACGATACCCAATACGGTCTAGACGCAGCACCAAGTCCGCCAGGGCTTCGCTGTGCACGCCCTCTCCCGGGAACACACGGAAGGTGCGTGCCGTGGTCATGCGGTCTTCAAACGTCGGGGTCTCGTGCCACATGAAGTCTGACAGTTGGACCAAGAAAATTTTGTCTGGATCAAGGTCTTCAATCGCGTCCAACGGCGTGTTGGCGGCAAAGATATGAAACGAATCAAGGCCAATACCAAGATTGGGGCAATCAGCGCGGCACACCACATCCCAAGACGTGGTGAACTCGTTGACCGTGCGGCCCCATGACAAACCTTCGTAAGCCACTTTGATGCCTAAAGGCAAAGCCATCATGGCGAGCTTTTTCAAGTCCCGGGCGATGTGGTCTAGGTCCTCTGTTGCATGGCGTGAGGTGGACGAACAAGCCAACAACACTTGGCTGCCGGTCGCGGCGCACATCTCAAGCATCGACTTGGCAATATCCACTTTGTAGCCGTGCAAGTGGCCAGACAAACCTTCAAAGTCGCGCAAAACCTGAAAGCCCGTAGGCCGCAAGCCACTGGCCTGCACAGCGGCCACTGCCGCAGGCACTCCGCCTGGGTGTGTGACCAAGTCACGCGCCATGAGCATGACTTGCGAAAAGCCTGCCTCTTTCATCGCCGACAGCTTGGCTTCTAAGGAGCCCGCCATCGTGATGGTGTCCATCCCAAAACCATCGAGCAAGTTCATGGCATGTGCTTTCATTGGTCTTTGTGAACCAGCTCAAACGAGACCGACCCCAAGGCGCTGCGGGTGAGTGCGCCTCGGTCCTCGGGGTGCAACTGGGTCGACTCCACAAACTCCACACCACTGGCTTTTAGTGCAGTCACTGCTGCACCCACATCGACCGCACCTAGGCCAATCCGTTGCAAACACTCAGGGGAGTCGTCGGTGTCCATCCAAGGATCAGGCTCGATGAGTTGCCACAAGAAGTGACCGCACGGACTCTTCATCAACTTCCCTTTGGGCAAGATGCCAAAGCGTTGGTCGTCGGGCACAAAACTGAAATCAAACATGTGTTCAAAATATGCCAGCCAGTCGGCACTGCGGCCTGCCCCGATGTACTGCACCACACCGAAGTAGCTCATGCCGGCTGTGGCGGGTGGGTGCGGGTCGACGGTGGGAATGGGCTTGAAATCGATGTCGTAAATCGAGAACTCTTGCCAACGGTCCACAAAGTAAAAGCGGCTGCCGCCTGGTCCATGAATGGCGGGGATGTGCAACTCCATCGCTTGTGCTTGGCTGGTCACATTCCATGCCCCCAACTCCATACAACGCGTGTGTGCTTGCAAGGCATCGCGCACGCGAAAAGCCACTGCAGAAATAACGGCTTGGCCATCGGCGGTGGCGCTGACGCGCGCATCATCGGGGCTGGCGTTGACGACCAAGTTCATGCCGCCTTGACGGTACAACGTCACCTCACGCGAGCGGTGACGAGCCACAGGGCGAAAACCCATGTTCTCGAGCACTTGACCCAAGGCCTGAGGGCGGCTGGTGGCGTATTCGATGAATTCAATACCGTCTAATCCCAAACGATTGGGCATCTCGGGCACAGACTCACGGTGTGGGGATGTGATGGTCATCAGGTACTCCAAGAAAATACAAGCGTGGCAAATTCAGTCGTTCAACTGCGCCACATCACGCAGCACGTCTGCGGTGGTCGAGGGCAATCCAAAGTATTCCAAGTAAGCAGGGATTTGTTCAAACAACATGTCTGAACCCACCTGCACACGACAGCCGCGGTTTTTTGCGGCAAGCAAGAAGGCTGTCATTTCGGTTTTCATCACCACCTCGCCCACAAAGGCATCGGGTGAAATGCGCGAGACATCCATGGGCAAGGCATCGCCTTCATTCATGCCCATGGGCGTGGCATTGACCACCAAATCGTGGTCAGCGGGGTCATTGGAGCCCGTGCGCACATCAATGTGGGGATAATTTTGTTTCAAGCGTTGACCCAAGGCTTCGGCAGAAGCGGCATTGACGTCAAATAGCTGTCTCTTATACACATCTGACGCTGCCGACGA
>JAVLFR010000128.1:0-2115 GCA_046052785.1 Limnohabitans sp.
CAAACGGACCCTTTTTGAGAGAGCGAGTCATTTGTTACCCCTTACTTTTTGCGACGCGACACAATCATGACTTGTGTGCGTTTGTTGTTACGGGTACGGTAGCCTTTTGTCAGGTTACCCCATGGGTCAACAGCATGACGGCCTTCACCGGTGCGACCCTCACCACCACCATGTGGGTGATCCACTGGGTTCATCGCAACGCCTCGCACGGTTGGGCGAATGCCCATCCAGCGCTTGACGCCCGCTTTGCCCAATTGGCGGAGGCTGTGTTCTTCGTTGGCGACTTCACCAATGGTGGCGCGGCATTCAATGTGGATCTTGCGCACTTCACCAGAGCGCATACGCACTTGAGCATAAGTGCCTTCACGAGCCAGCAAGGTGGCCGATGTGCCGGCAGAACGCGCGATTTGCGCACCTGCACCAGGCTTCAACTCGATACAGTGAATGGTTGAACCCACTGGAATATTTCGAATTGGCAAGGTGTTTCCCGCACGGATCGGAGCTTCCGAACCGCTGAGCAACGATGCGCCCACTTCCAAGCCACGGGGTGCAATGATGTAGCGACGCTCGCCGTCTGCGTAACACACCAAAGCGATGTGTGCCGTACGGTTGGGGTCGTATTCAATGCGTTCTACTTTGGCTGGGATCGCGTCTTTGTTACGCTTGAAATCAACGACGCGGTAATGGTGCTTGTGACCACCTCCCTTGTGACGGGTCGTGATGTGGCCATTGTTGTTACGGCCAGATTTTTGGTGCTGTGGCTCCAACAACGGCGCGTAAGGCTCACCTTTGTGGAGGTGATCACGGGTAACTTTGACGACGCCGCGTTGACCGGGCGACGTAGGTTTCATCTTGATGACTGCCATGATTAAGCGGCCTCCCCAGAGATGTTGAGTTCTTGGCCTGGCTTCAAAGTCACATAAGCCTTGCGAACGTTGTCGCGACGGCCCATGGACTTACCAAAGCGCTTGGCCTTGCCTTTTGTGTTGACCACGTTCACGCTTTGAACCTCGACCTTGAACATCAATTCCACAGCGGCTTTGATCTCAGGCTTGGCAGCGTTTTGCAGCACTTTGAAGGTGACGACGTTTTGCTTTTCTGCAACCATGGTGGCCTTTTCGGACACCACAGGAGAGACCAACAACTGCATCAAACGACCTTCGTCGAATTTGGTTTGTTTGTGTCCGTGGCTCATGCGAACATCTCCTTGAGTTGGTCCATGGCACCCTTGGTCACGAGGACTTTGCGGTAGTGCACCAATGACAATGGATCTGCATAGCGCGGCTCGACCACTAACACGTTTGGCAAGTTGCGTGAGGCCAAGTACAAGTTGTCATCAACTTCCTCGGAGATCACCAACACGGACTCAAGGTTCATCGCCTTGAATTTGGCTGCCAACAGCTTGGTTTTGGGAGCATCAACCTTGAGTGACTCCACCACAGCCAAACGACCTTCGCGGGCCAGTTGGGACAAGATCGAAGCCATACCAGCGCGGTACATCTTCTTGTTGATCTTTTGTGTGAAGTTTTCGTTGGGCATGTTCGGGAAAATGCGACCGCCGCCACGCCACAGAGGCGATGACGTCATACCCGCGCGAGCGCGGCCGGTGCCTTTTTGCTTGAACGGCTTCTTAGTGGAGTGCTTGACTTGCTCGCGGTCTTTTTGGGCACGAGTGCCTTGACGCGCATTAGCTTGATAAGCCACCACGATCTGGTGAACCAGATCTTCGTTGTATTCGCGACCGAAAACGGTTTCAGGTGCGTCGTATTTAGACGCCGCTTGACCTTGGTCGTTCAGGAGTTCAACTTGCATCAGTTCGCTCCCTTGACTTTGACGGCGGGATGCACGGTCACGAAGCCACCAGCTGAACCCGGCACTGCGCCGCGAATCAACAACAGTTGGCGTGCTTCGTCAATGCGGATCACGTCGAGGTTTTGAGTAGTCACGATGTCATCGCCTAAATGGCCTGACATACGCTTGCCGGGGAACACGCGACCTGGGTCTTGTGCCATACCGATTGAGCCAGGCACGTTGTGCGAACGGCTGTTACCGTGCGACGCGCGCTGTGACTTAAAGTGGTGACGCTTGATCGTGCCTGCAAAGCCTTTACCAATG
>JAVLFR010000129.1:0-3599 GCA_046052785.1 Limnohabitans sp.
TACCAAGACCTGATGCACTTCACCGAAGAGCTGGTGCGCGACGCCGCCATGAAAGCTGCTGGCACCCTGCTGCTCACCTATGGTGGCAAAGCGGTGGACTTGGAACCTGCCTTTGAGCGCCTCACCATCCGTGAAGCCATCCTCAAGCACACCGAAGCGGGCGACAACGTGGACAACACCACCTGGTTGATCAACGCCTTGCAAAAACTCGGTTTCAAAGAAGAGAAAGACAAGCTCAGCACACGCAGCTTGGCCAGCTTGCAAGTGATGTACTTTGAAGAGACGGTGGAAGACAAGCTGTGGCAGCCCACTTTCATTTGCGAGCACCCCGTAGAAATTTCACCCTTGGCCCGCGCCAGCGACACCCAGCCTGATGTGACCGAGCGCTTTGAGCTCTACATCACAGGCCGCGAGTTTGGCAACGGCTTTAGCGAGTTGAACGATGCCGAGACCCAAGCTGCACGCTTTCACGCCCAAGTGGCCGCCAAAGACAGTGGCGACGACGAAGCCATGTTCTACGACCACGACTTTGTGCGCGCCCTTGAATACGGTATGCCCCCTACGGGCGGCTGCGGTATTGGCATTGACCGCTTGATGATGTTGCTGACCGACAGCCCCAGCATCCGCGACGTCATTTTGTTCCCCGCCTTGCGCCGCGAAGCTTAAACACCCAGTTTAGAAAAACTGGGTGTAAGCCACAGCGCCTAGCCCCACAAACGCTAGCGCCAGCCCAAGCACCAAAAGGCGCAGGGTTTGACGCAAGCCACTCACCGCAGACACCAAGCCTGCGTTTTGCTCAGCAAGTTCACGAACCGTTTGGGTGAGTTGTGTTTGACGTTGTTGTAATTCGTCAATTTGCGATGACGCTGCGCGCAAACGGTTTTTGAGCTCCTCCAAGCTCGGCACGTCATCGTGCGCATTGGGCGTGGCCATCGACGACGATGGTGATGCTTCCACAGGTTTGCGAGCCATCAGATCGCGCGCTTTTTCAAGCACGCTCGGTGCGTGCGAAATCACATCACCCCAAGGGATGACTTTGAGTGCAGAGAGCCAAGGTATTGCCATGAATAAACCAGTTCTTAAAGTTGTGAGCCTACAGGTTGGGCCACCAAACGTACCCCCAACGCAGCGCAGACGCGGCTGATGGTGTCAAAGCGCGGCGATGCATCGGGCCTCAAGGCTTTGTAAAGCGCTTCGCGCGTGATGCCTGACGCCTTTGCAACATCGCTCATGCCGCGAGTTCGCGCAGCAACGCCCAAGGCGTGCGCCAGCTCGGCCATGTCGCCTTCGTCAATCACCATGGTGAGATAAGCCGCAATGTCTTCTTCAGTTTTTAACTGTTCCGCCAAATCAAACTCTGGCAAATCAGCGACTTGAATTTTCTTAACCATCATTTACTCCTCTAGCGTTGCTGCAAGTTTGATCGCCTTGGCAATGTCGGCTGATTGTGTGGACTTTTCACCTCCAGCCAACATCACGATCAAGGTTTGACCCCGCTGCACGAAATACAAGCGCCAGCCTGAGCCAAAATGCTCACGCATCTCAAACACGCCATCGCCCAAAGCTTTCACATCACCCAAATTACCTCGCTGAGCTTTGTCAAGCCGACGCGCCAAACGAATGCGCGTCACACCATCTTTTAGACTGTTGAGCCAAGACGTGAATTCGGGCAACGCTTTGATCGAATACATGATGCAACTGTAATCGAACGATTACACATATGTCAAACAAGTCAAACAAAAAAGCCACTGAAATTTCAGTGACTTCGTTTCAGCACGTTAGCGCATGTTATTGAGGCTGAAAGCCGCTGTTCTTGATGAGCTTGGTCCACACCTGTGTGTAGGCGCGTTCGCGTTGCTCGAGTTGGTGTGAGTTCATGTAACCCACGGTCAAGCCCATTTTGGTCAGTTGGTCATGCACATCAGACATGGCCAACACTTTGGACAAGGCGGCGCCGAATTGGTTGATGGTGGCCTGTGGCGTGCCTGCAGGCGCGAAGATGCCATAGTAGGGCATGTCATCCAAGCCGCTCAGACCGAGCTCGCCAAAGGTGGGCACCTCAGGCAGCGCGGCTTGGCGTTTGCCGCCCAACACAGCCACCACGCGCACTTTGCCCGCTTTGTGGTTTTCAATGAAGTCGGGCACCGAGCCCACGCCTGCGGCAATTTGGTTGCCCAGCATGTCAGCCATCATGGGCGCGCTGCCGCGATAAGGTGCCGAGACCAAATCGAGCTTGAACTTGTCGCCCACCACTTTGACTAAAAATTCAGGGGTCGACGCTGGGGCTGGAATACCCACCGCACCTTTGCCGCCTTGGGTCTTCACCCATGCCAAGTACTCGGCGAAGGTCTTGGCAGGTGTGCCGCCCGACACGGCAAACGCATTCACAAAGGTGGCAAAGCCCGCCACGGGGGCGAAATCTTTCGCGGGCTCGTAGCCTGGGTTCTTGACCACCAAGGGCAAGATGGAGATGGTGTGGTCGTGCGAGAGAAACAGCACTGTGCCGTCAGCCGGCGCAGCCTTTAAGGCTTGCGCTGCCAACTGGCCGCCCGCGCCTGGTTTGTTTTCGACCACCACCGTGGTGCCCAACTCGTCTTTGAGTTTGTCAGCCAGAAGACGGGCCACCGCATCTGTGCCGCCGCCGGGCGGAAAGCCCACCATCAGCTTGATGGGTTTGCTGGTTTGTGCTGTCGCCAAACCACAGCTCAAGGCCAAGGCTAAAACAGCAAGGTGACGACGTGTTGGAAACATGGCTGAACTCCTCAAAAATCAAGCTTGGCTAGGGGCGGCGGCGGGTGCTTCGCCGTCGGGGTTTTGGCTGTGGTCGGGCTCAGCGCCCATGTCTGGGTTCTGACCAAACTCACCGTCGGGCGAGGTTTTGCGGGCATCTCGCTCGCGCAATTTCTCTTCTTTTTTCTTTTTCTTGGCTAACTCGCGTTGGCGTTTTTCGTAGTTGTAATTGGGCGTTGCCATGTGAGCTTTCGTAGGAAGTGGTGAACTTGGATGCGGTTTAAGGCAACAAGTCCAATGCCCGCAAGTATGCGGGGTGAATCATCAGCGCGTCCCAAGCTAGCGGCGAAGTATGGGGCAGCAATGCGCGACGGCGTTGTTCGCTGGCGTCACTGGCCTGCCATTGGTTTTTCACGAGGCGTTCGGTCAAGCCTTCCAGCATCTCGTCCACCGCACGGCCGTCGCCCATGCTTTGGTTACACAAGAGCACCAAGTCGCAGCCAGCGTTGAGTGCCGCCACGCCCGCCTCAGCAAAGCTGACCGAGCGACCCTCGATGCGACGAGCACCTTGCATGGACAAATCATCGCTGAAGATCGCGCCAGTGAAATGCAATTGGCCACGCAAAATATCTTGCAACCAACGGGGTGAAAAGCCAGCAGGCAGCGCATCGACTTTGGGGTAGATGACGTGCGCGGGCATGACGCTGGTGAGTGTGGTGCTGAGCCATGGGTAAGGCAAGGCGCAATCAGCCATGATGGGTTTGAGACTGCGCGTGTCGACGGGCATGTCCACATGCGAATCCGCTTTCACAAACCCGTGGCCCGGAAAATGTTTACCGCCTGTCTCTTATACACATCTGACGCTGCCG
>JAVLFR010000130.1:0-1869 GCA_046052785.1 Limnohabitans sp.
TGCCTAAGTTTTTGTTTTTCGTTTTTCTTGTCATCCCCTTTTGGAGTATTCAGCATGTTTAAGAAATCTCTCACTGCCTTGGCCTTGGGCCTGAGCATCACCAGCGCCATGGCGCAAGACATCAACTTCGGCATCATTTCGACCGAGGCTACACAAAACTTGAAAGCCGACTGGCAGCCTCTGCTGGACGACATGGAAAAGCAAACTGGCCTGAAGGTCAAGGCGTTTTTCGCCCCTGATTACGCCGGCATCATCGAAGGCATGCGCTTCAACAAAGTGCAAATCGCTTGGATGGGTAACAAATCAGCCATGGAAGCCGTGGACCGCTCCAACGCTGAAGTGTTTGCACAAATGGTCAACGCTGACGGTACACAAGGCTACTACTCGCACCTGATCGTGCACAAAGACAGCCCCTTGAGCAACCTGAACGACATGTTCAGCAACGCCAAAAACCTGAGCTTTGGCAACGGCGACCCCAACTCCACTTCGGGCTTCTTGGTGCCCGGCTTTTATGTGTTTGCACAAAACAAAGTGGACGCCAAGTCCGCCTTCAAAGTGGTGCGTAATGCCAACCACGAAACCAACGCCTTGGCTGTGGCCAATAAGCAAGTGGACGTGGCCACCAACAACAGCGAAAACTTGGACAAGCTCAAAGAACGCCAGCCTGAAAAAGTCAAAGACATCAAGATCATCTGGACCTCGCCTTTGATTCCTCTGGACCCCATGGTCATGAGCAAGAGCTTGCCTGACGCCACCAAGGCCAAGATCAAGACCTTCTTCTACAACTACGCCAAGACCGACGCCCGTGAAAAAGAGATCGTTATGAAGATCTCCAAATTGTCGGGCTTCAAAGCGTCCACCAACGACCAACTCAAGCCAATCCGCCAGTTGGACCTGTTCGCTCAGCGCAACAAGATCGACACGGACACCACCCTGTCGGATGCTGAAAAGAAAACTAAACTGGCCGACATTGACCAGAAATTGGCAGCCTTGAAGTAATTCCTCTGTTCGACAGATCCATCGGCTTCTTCCTGCACCGCACGTGCAAGAAGAAGCCGTATTTACTTTGATTAAAGTGCCTATGTCCTTGATTACCCACCCACCCTTGCACGCACTGGCTCACACAGCCGGCACGAAGCGCGGCCTCACTTGGTATTTGACTTGGGGATTCATCCTGTTGCTGCTGGCCGGCTCTTGGCAAGGGGCGGACATGCGCCCTGTCGAATTGTTCCGCGACTCCAGCAACATGGCCAGTTATGCGGCAGATTTTTTTCCGCCTAACTTTCGTCAATGGCGACTGTATGTGGACGAAATGGTCATCACCCTGCAAATCGCTTTGTGGGGCACCGCCCTAGCGGTGGTGACCGCTGTGCCCATGGCCTTGCTGGCCTCTGCCAACATCGTGCCTTGGTGGGTGTACCAACCCGTGCGCCGCTTGATGGATGCGTGCCGCGCCATCAACGAAATGGTGTTTGCCATGTTGTTTGTGGTGGCGGTGGGGCTCGGGCCCTTCGCGGGGGTGCTGGCCTTGTGGATCCACACCGCGGGTATCTTGGCCAAGCTGTTTTCTGAAGCCGTCGAGGCGATCGACCCCCAACCTGTGGAAGGCATCCGTTCCACAGGCGCCTCTGCCATGCATGAAATTGTGTACGGCGTGATTCCTCAGGTCATTCCCTTGTGGATTTCGTTCACGCTTTACCGCTTTGAATCCAATGTGCGCTCCGCCTCGGTGGTGGGCATGGTGGGTGCGGGTGGCATTGGTGTGGTGCTGTGGGAAATCATCCGTGGCTTCCAGTATGCCGAAACAGGCGCCGTGATGATCATCATCATCCTGACCGTGAGCATCATTGACTTGGTGTCTGCGCGTAT
>JAVLFR010000131.1:0-28994 GCA_046052785.1 Limnohabitans sp.
CAGCCCCACCATGACGCCGATGGAGCGGCGTGCCAGTTTCACGCTCGCGTCTATTTTTTCGCTTCGGCTGCTGGGGTTGTTCTTGGTGATGCCCGTGTTTGCGCTGGAAGCGCGCAAGTACCCAGGCGGGGACGACCCCGCGTTGATTGGCTTGGCCATGGGCATTTATGGTTTGACGCAGGGCATGTTGCAAATTCCATTTGGCATGGCGTCGGATCGATTGGGCCGCAAGCGGGTGATCATGTTTGGCTTGCTGGTGTTTGGTTTGGGCAGTTTGTTGGCGGGATGTGCGGATTCTCTGAGTGAGCTTTTGGTGGGTCGTGCCCTGCAGGGTGCGGGTGCCGTGTCCGCGGCGGTGACGGCTTTGTTGGCGGATCAAACCCGTGACGTGGTGCGCACCAAAGCCTTGGCCTTGGTGAGCGCGGGCATTGGACTGATGTTTGCTTTGTCGCTGGTGGTGGCGCCTTTGTTGAACGCCCATATTGGCTTATCGGGTTTGTTTTTTCTCACCGCCGTGCTCGCGGTGATGGGGATGGCGGTGGTGGTCTGGGCGGTGCCGCCTGAGCCCGCTGTGCTCAAAGACGCGGGGCGGGGTGGTTTGCGACGGGTGCTGTCTGACCCTGCGTTGCTGCGTTTGAATATCGGTGTGTTTGTGCTCAATGCGGTGCAACTGGCCATGTGGGTGGTGGTGCCCGCCATGTTGGTGCAAGCCGGTTGGCTCAAAGACGACCACTGGCAAATTTATCTGCCTGCGGTGTTGGGCTCTTTTGTGGTGATGGGTGGCGTCTTTCCCTTAGAGCGGCGCGGTTATTTGCGCGCTGTGTTTTTAACTGCCATTGGCTTGTTGGTTTTGGTGCAACTCGGTTTGCTCTGGGTGTCGTCGGATGTGCCCAGCATCACGTGGCTGGCTTGGTTGCTGTTTGCCTTTTTTTGTGGCTTTAACGTGCTGGAAGCGACGCAGCCCAGCATGGTGTCGCGCATTGCGCCCCCGTCGTCGCGGGGTGCGGCCATGGGCGTTTACAACACTTTGCAATCCTTGGGGTTTTTTGCAGGTGGTTTGATGGGCGGCCAGCTGGCCAAATCCTACGGCACACAAGGCTTGTTTTTAACCAGTGCGGCACTCATGGTGCTGTGGTTGGTGGTAGCTTGGCCGATGGTTGCGCCGGCGCCTCGTCAGCATGTCGCAAAGACCGCATAATTAGTCATCTACTGGAGGAATTTACCCATGGCATCCGTTAACAAAGTCATCCTCGTCGGCAACTGCGGCCGCGACCCTGAAGTGCGCTACCTGCCCAGCGGCCAAGCCGTGGCCAATGTGAGCGTGGCGACATCGAGCAAGCGCAAAGACAAAAACAGCGGCGAGATGATTGAAGACACCCAGTGGCACCGGGTCACGTTTTATGACCGCTTGGCGGAGATCGCTGGCGAATACGTCAAAAAAGGTCGGCCCATTTATGTGGAAGGCCGTTTGAAATACGGCGTGTACACCGACAAAACCACGGGCGTGGAAAAAAACACCGTGGACATCATTGCCACCGAATTGCAACTCTTGGGCGGGCGTGAAGGTATGGGCGGCCCCAGCGGGGGTGGTGAAGAAGGTGGCTACAGCCGTCCTGCCGCGGCCCCTCGTGCGGCGGCCCCCGCCGCCCAGCGCCCCGCGGCTGCAGCGCCTGCCAAAGGTGGCTTTGACGACATGGATGACGACATTCCCTTCTGAGACCTAGTCGCTACAAATTAAGCGCTTAAAAAAAACCGACCGGTAATCAGCCCGTCGGTTTTTTTACGCCTTTTGAAGTTAGAGCGGCACAACGAAATGTCTGTGAAAACGTTGACCGAAATAATTAAATATTTGCGTCAACAGCTGTGTATGAGCTGCCGTTGTTTGAGTACTCCGATATTGGAGTTGTTCAAAACCTCAAAGGAAATTTTGTATGAACAAGTTGATTGCCTCTTTGATCGTTGGTGCTTTTTCTGCTGCCGCGTTCGCAACCTCGCCCGTTGCGCCAGTGGCAACACCAGCAACCGTCGCGCCTGCTGCTAAAGCCGAAGCCAAAAGCGTGGCGAAAGAAAAGGCGGCTGTTGTGAAGACGGATGCCACCAAGAAAGTGGAAGCCAAAGTGCCAGCGGCGACAGCCGTCCTAAAGTAAAGCCAACGCGGCATCAAGGCCGCGGGCCGCTCAGGCAGGGGTTGCGTTCAGCGCTGCAGCGCTGGCAATGATCCCGCCACCCATACACACGTCGCCGTCATACAGCACGGCTGATTGGCCAGGTGTGACGGCCCACTGAGGATCATCAAAGGCGAGCACCAGCTCGCCTTTGTCGTTGTAGCTCAGCGCGCACGGGGCATCGGCTTGGCGATAGCGGGTTTTAGCCGCGTAGCGCCCAGGCGCTGGTTGCTGCGGGGCACACCAGCTCTGGTCGTCGGCAATCAATGCGCCGTAAAGCAACCAAGGATGATCATGGCCTTGCACCACATACAAGGTGTTGGTGGCCAAGTCTTTGCGGGCCACAAACCAAGGTTGGTGTTCACCGCCGCCTCGCTGCGCCCCCTTCTCCTTCAAGCCACCAATGCCTAAACCTTGGCGCTGGCCAAGCGTGTAAAAACTCAAGCCCACATGTGTGCCAATTTTGCGGCCGCGTTCGTCTTTGATGGGGCCAGGCTCGTTGGCGATGTAACGGTTTAGAAATTCGCGGAAAGGCCGCTCACCAATAAAGCAAATGCCCGTGGAGTCTTTTTTCTTGGCGTTGGGCAAACCAATGTCATCTGCAATGCGTCGTACTTCGGTTTTGTGCAGCTCGCCCACAGGGAACAAAGTTTTAGACAGTTGCGCTTGGTTCAAGCGGTGTAAAAAATAGCTTTGGTCTTTGCTGGGGTCCAAGCCTTTGAGCAGTTGAAACTCACCCTTGACTTCACGCACGCGGCAATAGTGGCCCGTGGCGATTTTTTCGGCGCCTAATGCAAAAGCGTGGTCTAGGAACGCTTTGAATTTAATTTCTGCGTTGCACAAAATATCGGGGTTAGGTGTGCGTCCGCCTTGGTACTCGCGCAAGAACTCGGCGAACACGCGGTCTTTGTATTCGGCGGCAAAGTTGACGTGTTCAATCTCAATGCCAATCACGTCAGCCACGGCGGCAGCATCGACAAAGTCGATGTTAGATGAGCAGTACTCGCTGTCGTCATCGTCTTCCCAGTTTTTCATGAAGATGCCGACGACGTCGTAGCCCTGTTGCTTGAGCAGGTAAGCGCTGACGGCGGAGTCCACGCCGCCGCTCAAACCCACCACCACGCGTTTGTTATGTGCCATGCGGCAATTATCTCTTTGCGGCTTGCAGCACACTGGGGTCGGTGTAGATCAGCTCAAGCGGGAAGCGCTGCCCAGCGAGGTGATCTTCGAGGCAACGCAGCACCAGCGGACTGCGCATGCGGTGTGCGTTGGCGCGCATCTCATCTGGCGTCATCCAGAGGGTACGTACGATGCCTTTGTCCAGGGTGGCGCCCAGCACTGGCTCGCCCAGTTCACCGCAAAACGCGAGGCGAAAGTACGTCACATCTTCTGCGGCGCGGCCCTCGCGCGCAGGACGCTGCAAGCGAGAGATATAGATACCCACCAGCGCTGTTGGCGTGAACGTGTGCGTGGTTTCTTCCAACGCTTCGCGTGCGCAACCGCTCTCAGGGGACTCGCCTGGGTCGAGGTGCCCCGCGGGGTTGTTGAGGCGTAAACCTTCGGGCGTGTGCTCTTCGATCAACAGGTATCGACCCTCGCGCTCAATGATGGCGGCAACGGTGACACTGGGCTTCCAACGTTCATTCATGCAAGCATTATCTTTCGGGTTAATCCGACTCTGTTGCGGTTGTAACTTCGAGTAACCTTGCGGCATTCTGACAATCACTCAGCCTTTTAAAGAGGGACTTATTTCTGCATGAACTCTACACAAAAACCATGGTTGAGCGCTTATCCCGAGGGCGTTCCTGCCGAAATTGACGTCACCGCCTACAGCTCGTTGGCTGACTTGATGCAAGAGAGTTTTCGCAAATACGGCGACCGCACGGCCTTTAGCTTCTTGGGCAAAGGACTGACCTACAAATCGCTTGACCGTTTGAGCCAAGTGTTTGCCGCGTATTTACAAAGTTTAGGCTTGGTGTTTGGGGATCGCGTGGCCATCATGCTGCCCAATGTGTTGCAGTACCCGATTGCTGTGGCCGCCGTGCTGCGCGCGGGCTTTGTGGTGGTCAACATCAACCCGCTTTACACCCCGCGCGAGCTCGAAGCCCAGCTCAAAGATTCAGACGCCAAAGCCATCGTGATTTTGGAAAACTTTGGGGCCACCTTGCAAGAGTGCTTGGCCCGCACCCCCGTCAAGCATGTGGTGCTGTGCGCCATGGGCGATCAGTTGGGTTGGCTCAAAGGCACCTTGGTCAACCATGTGGTGCGCAACATCAAAAAAATGGTGCCCGCGTTCCAGTTGCCCACAGCGGTGCGCTTCAATGAAGCCTTGGCCCAGGGCGAAAGTTGCACCCTGACAGCGCCAGACATTCATGCCGATGATTTGGCGGTCTTGCAATACACGGGTGGTACCACAGGCGTGGCCAAAGGCGCAGAGCTCTTGCACCGCAATGTGATGGCCAATATGTTGCAGGCCTCGGCGTGGTTTGAGCCTGCGCTCAAGCGCATTCCAGCCAATGAGGTGCCCACATTCATCTGTCCCTTGCCGCTGTATCACATCTTTGCTTTCACGCTCAACATCATGGCGTGTATGCGCATGGGCGGCTGCTCGGTGCTGATCCCCAATCCGCGCGACTTGCCCGCCGTTTTCAAAGAGCTGACCAAGCACCGCTTTCATGTGTTCCCAGCGGTCAACACCTTGTTCAATGCTTTGGCCAACCACCCCGATTTCAACAAGGTGGATTGGTCGCACTTGGTGGTGTCTGTGGGTGGCGGCATGGCCGTGCAAGGCCCCGTGGCCAAGCTTTGGTTAGAGAAAACAGGCAACCCCATTTGTGAAGCTTATGGTTTGTCAGAAACCAGTCCTGCTGCCAGCGGTAACCCGGTGACCAACCAAGCCTTCAACGGCTCCATTGGCGTGCCGCTTTCGAGCACCGACATGAAGATCATCGACGACGAGGGCAATGAGGTGCCCGTCGGCACGCCTGGCGAGATTGCCATTCGTGGTCCGCAAGTCATGGCAGGCTACTGGCAGCGTCCTGATGAAACGGCGCGTGTGATGACGGCCGATGGTTTCTTCAAATCTGGCGACGTGGGGGTGATGGACGAGCGCGGTTACTTTCGCATCGTGGACCGCAAGAAAGACATGATTTTGGTCAGCGGCTTTAACGTCTATCCCAATGAGGTCGAAGAAGTGGTGGCGGGTTTGGCTGGCGTCATGGAATGCGCCGTGATTGGCGTTCCCGATGCGCACTCAGGCGAGGCCGTCAAGCTGGTCGTGGTGCGCAAAGACCCTGCGTTAACTGAAGCGCAAGTGCTCGAGCACTGCCGTCACAACCTGACGGGCTATAAAGTGCCGCGCGTGGTGGAGTTTCGTACCGAGTTGCCCAAAACACCAGTGGGCAAAGTGCTGCGCCGCGAACTGCGCGACAAAACCCCGGCATGAGCCGCATCGCGCTCGTGAGCGCCATGCAAGAAGAGCTGGCCGCTGTGCTGGCACGCATGCCCGACGAGCAAAAAACCCTGGTCGCTGGCCGTGAGTTCTGGCTTGGCCAATGGCATGGCCACGAGGTGGTGGCCGTGCTGTCTCGTATCGGCAAAGTGGCTGCAGCCACCACGGCCACGGTGTTGATTGAGCGTTTCGGCGTCAGCCGCATCGTGTTCACTGGCGTGGCGGGTGGCTTGGCGCCGCAGGTGAATGTGGGGGATGTGGTGGTGGCGCGGGAGTTTCTTCAGCACGACATGGATGCCTCTCCCTTATTTCCCCGCTACCAAGTTCCTCTGACGGGCGTGACGCGGTTTGCTGCCGATGCGGTCTTAAGCCATGCCTTGGCGGCCGCTGCGCCACTGGCCATGCAAGACATGCTGGCGCTGTTGCCGCAGAGCGAGTGGCTCAATTTAGATTTACCCAAGGCCCAAGTGCATCAAGGCTTGATCGTCAGTGGCGACCGCTTTGTGGCGCAAACGCGCGAGAGCCAGGCCTTGCAACGCGACCTGCCAGACGCCTTGGCGGTGGAGATGGAGTGCGCGGCGATGGCGCAGGTGTGTCACGACTATGGCGTGCCTTTGGCCGCGGTGCGCACCATTTCAGACCGTGCCGATGATGCGGCGCATGTGGACTTTCAGCGCTTCATTCACAGCATTGCCAGTCGCTACAGCGTGGCGGTGTTAGACCGCCTGCTGTCGACGCTGCCCGTTTAATTACTTCAGCCAGCCGCGCTTGCGGAAGTACACCATCGGACCGGCGGCACTGGCGATCATCAGACACAAGGCCAACGGGTAGCCCCAAGTTTTATCGAGCTCGGGCATGTACTGAAAGTTCATGCCGTAAATGCTGGCAATCAAGGTCGGTGGCAGCAAAGCCACGCTGGCCACCGAGAAGATCTTGATGATCTTGTTTTGGTTGATGTTGATGAAACCCACGGTCGCATCCATCAAGAAGTTGATCTTGTCAAACAAAAAAGCCGTGTGGTTATCCAGTGACTCAATGTCACGCAAAATTTGACGGGCTTCTTCAAACTGGTCGGCGTTGAGCATGCGTGCGCGCATCATGAAGCTCACTGCGCGGCGCGTGTCCATGACGTTACGGCGGATGCGGCCGTTCAAGTCTTCTTGACGGGCTATGGCGCCAAGCACCTCGCCAGCGAGCTCATCGGTCACATCTTCCGACAACACCAACTTGCCTGCTTTTTCCAGTTGGTCGTAAATGCCTTCGAGCGTATCGGCCGAGTATTCGGCATCGGCGTCAAAGAGTTTGAGCAACACGTCTTTGTCGTCTTCAATCAGGCCTGGCGCGCGACGGGCCCGCATGCGCAACAGCCTGAAAACGGGCACGTCCTCATCGTGGATCGAAAACAGCACGCCACGGCTGCGCAGCGAGGCGTTGTTTTGGTTCAAGATAAACGCGACGCGCACCGTGCGCGGCTCGTCTTCGTCGGCGATCAAAAAGTCGCTGCGAATGTGCAGTTCGCCGTTGTCTTCTTCGTAGAAGCGGGCCGACTCCTCGATGTCCTCGTCCATCGCGTCTTCGGGGATGGAGAGTTCGTAATACTGCTTGATCCAGCGTTTTTCCTCAAGTGTGGGGGCTTCGAGGTCGACCCAGATGGGTTGAAATTTGGAGAGTTCTTCCAGCGATTCGATCTCTTCTTGAAAGAGTCGACCGTTGGCCAGCGTGAAGATATTGAGCATGGCAGTCCTAGCGCTTAGGGCACAGAAATTCGAAGGGTGAAAAATGCAGCTTTCGAATTCGCGCGGCGACCAAGAGTCTGATGCGATCCGAAAGCTACCGACTAGGGTAGGTTTCCAAGGAGAGGGCTCCGCTGTTGATGTGACGCCGATTATGGCACCGCGGTGGTGCGATCTAGGGGTTTTCCGTGGGGTGTTTTTGTTCGGTATGTGAGTTCACCCCCTTGTCTTTTCGAAACGACAGGCGCATAGTGAAAGCGCCAACTCACCTATGGAGGTTTTATGAACTTGACGATCAGTGGTCACCATCTTGAAGTTACCCCCGCTTTGCGCTCGTATGTGCAAGCCAAGCTAGACCGAATTACCCGACACTTTGACCAGGTGGTGGACGTGAAGGTTTTGTTGAGCATTGAGAACGAAACTGAGAAAGAACGTCGTCAAAAAGCCGAGTGCAATATCCATGTCAAGGGCAGCGATATGTTTGCCGAGTGCGCCAATGAAGACATGTATGCCGCAGTGGATGAATTGATGGATAAATTGGACCGCCAAGTGGTGCGACACAAAGACCGCTTGCAAAACCATCACCATGAAAGTCCCAAGCGTTTGATGTGAGGCTTTAAAACTTCTCAAAACCGCCACAAAGTGGCGGTTTTGTCGTTTCTGGGACTGTGCTTTTGAAAGTGCATAATCTGCGCTCAACCATGAACCGCCTAGCTTCCATTCTTCCTGCCGCGCAAGTTCTTGTGCGCGTCGAGGTCACCAGCAAAAAACGCGCCTTTGAAGAGGCGGGCTTGATGTTTGAGAGCCTGCATGGCCTTAACCGCGCGTTGGTGGCCGAGAGCTTGTTTGCGCGCGAGCGTTTGGGCTCGACGGGCTTGGGCCATGGCGTGGCGATTCCGCATGGGCGGATCAAAGGTTTGAAAGCGCCGATGGCGGCGGTGTTCCAACTGGGCAAGGCCATAGGCTTTGACGCGCCAGACGAGCAGCCTGTGGGCTTGCTCATCTTTTTGCTGGTGCCCGAGGCTTCCACGCAAAAGCACCTTGAAATTTTGTCGGAGATTGCCGAGCTCCTCAGCGACACTGGTTTGCGTGAAAAAATCAAAATCTGTGATGACGCGGCGGAGCTCCACCGCATCATCTCAACTTGGAACGCGGTGCCGCTGTGAGGCCTTCCGTCATCAGCGCGGATGTGCTGTTTGAAGCCTTTCGTGGCCGATTGCGCTGGGAGTGGCTAGCTGGACTGGGTGCCTCAGACCGCCATTTTGATGAAATGGCCGTGCGCAGTGCTCGCTCTGGCGCAGACTTGGTGGGTTACCTCAACTACATCCATCCTTACCGCGTGCAAGTGCTGGGCGAACGCGAAGCCACCTACGTGAGCAAAGCCTCGGCCGAAGACAGTGCCCGTCGACTTGCCCGCATCGTCACCTTAGAGCCGCCTGTGTTGGTGCTGGCCGATGGGCAGCAGCCCACCGAGGCCTTGGTGTCGATGTGTGAGCGCGCCCAAATTCCCTTGTTTGCCACGCACGAGTCAGCCGCCTTTGTGATTGATTTGCTGCGCGCCTATTTATCCAAGCACTTTGCCGACCGCACCACCATGCACGGCGTGTTCATGGATATTTTGGGCTTGGGTGTGATGATCACGGGCGAGTCTGGCCTGGGCAAAAGCGAGCTGGGTTTGGAATTGATTTCGCGCGGCAACGGCTTGGTGGCTGACGATGCGGTGGATTTGTATCGCATCAACCAAACCACCATTGAAGGGCGCTGCCCCGAGCTGTTGCAAAACTTGCTGGAAGTGCGCGGCATTGGTTTGTTAGACATTCGCGCCATCTTTGGCGAAACCGCGGTGCGCCGCAACATGCGCCTGAAGTTGATTGTGCATTTGGTGCGTAAAGAAACCCTCGAGCGTGATTACGAGCGTTTGCCGCACGAACCCCTGACGCAAGACGTGTTAGGAGTGCCCGTGCGCAAGGTGGTGATTCAAGTGGTGGCGGGACGTAACATCGCGGTGTTGGTGGAGGCAGCGGTGCGCAACTCCATTTTGCAATTGCGTGGCGTGGACACCTACCAAGAATTCATTGCGCGCCATCAACGCGCCATGAAAGAGGGCTGAGACTCAGGGGCTTGCGGTGCGATGCGCGCAGTTTTTTTTGCGGCAATGGGCGTACAGACTGAGCGCATGGTCTGCAATCTCGAAGCCATGGCGCTTGGCCACCTGAACTTGCAAGGCTTCAATTTCGGCGTCATGAAACTCTTCAACGCGGCCGCAGTCTAGGCACACCAAGTGGTCGTGATGCTCGCCCTCATTGAGCTCGTACACCGCGCGCTCGCTTTCAAAGTGGCTGCGCTTCAAGATGTCGGCTTGCTCAAACTGCATCAGCACGCGGTACACCGTGGCAATGCCAATGTCCATGTTTTGCAACATCAAATGGCGATAAACATCCTCGGCCGTCATGTGGCGTTGAGCGCCTTGTTGGAACACTTCCAAAATCTTCAGGCGAGGCGCGGTGGCCTTGAGGCCAATGCTTTTCAAGTCGTCTGGGTGTGCCATGCTGTCTTTCGATGGGGTGGTGAAAACTGCCCCACCGCTACAATGTTTGAATCATAGCCTCAGCGCCTCATTCGGCCCTTCACACCATGTTTGAATCCTGTCGAAATGCATTTGTTTTCTTGCGTCCATCACGCACGCTTTTTGTCTGGGCTTGGGTGTTTGTGGCCTTAGGACTGACGGCTTGCTCGTCCAACTTGGTTTACAAACCCGAGGTGGTGCAAGGCAATTTCGTCTCGCGCGAGCAAGTCCAAGCCCTGCGCGCGGGCATGCCGCGTCAAGCGGTGCAGGATGTGTTGGGCACGCCTTTGGTCACCAGTTTGTTTCATGCCGAGCGGTGGGACTACGCCTTCACCATTCGACGCCAAGGCTCGGAATCGCAGCAGCGCCGCTTCAGTGTATTTTTCCAAGGCGATGCGCTTGACCGCATTGAGGGCGACCCCCTGCCCACCGAAGCCGAGTTTGCGGCCAAGCTCGACACCCGTCGACCCCCCACCAAGCTGCCTGAACTCAAAGCGAGCGAGGCAGATTTGGCTAAATTCCCAGCCAAGTCTGGCGCAGGCACGACCCAGCCGCCTGTGCCTGCAGGCCCTGTGACTTACCCGCCGCTCGAAGCGACCCGTTGACACCTGAACACCCTCACACACCATGGCCCAATCTCCTGAACTTTTGAAAATCGCCGTTGCGGGCGCCAGTGGCCGCATGGGACACATGCTGATCGAAGCGGTAGGCCTTGATCCGACCTGTCAGCTCACGGGCGCGTTGGATGTGCCGACGAGCCATGGCATTGGCAACGATGCCACGGGGTTTTTGGGTCAAGCCAGCGGCGTGACCATTGAGTCTGATGTGCGCCAAGGTTTGAAAAACAGCCAGGTGCTGATTGACTTCACCCGCCCCGAGGGCACGTTGGCGCATTTGAAGATTTGCCGTGAACTGGGCATCAAGCTGGTGATCGGCACCACGGGCTTTACAGACGCGCAAAAAGCTGAAATCACCCAAGCTGCCAAAGACATCGCGATTGTCATGGCGCCCAACATGAGCGTGGGCGTGAACGTGACGTTGAAGCTCTTGCAAATGGCTGCACAAGCCATGCCCACAGGCTACGACATTGAAATCATCGAAGCCCACCATCGCCACAAAGTGGATGCGCCGTCGGGCACGGCGCTCAAGATGGGCGAGGTGATCGCCCAAGCCATGGGCCGCGACCTCAAAGACTGCGCGGTCTACGAGCGCTATGGCCACACGGGAGAGCGTGACCCGTCGACCATTGGTTTTGCCACCATTCGAGGTGGCGACATTGTGGGCGACCACACCGTGCTGTTTGCGGGCACAGGCGAGCGGATTGAAGTCACCCACAAATCCTCCAGTCGCGCCACCTACGCCCAAGGCAGCTTGCGGGCCGCTCGCTTTTTGGCGGGGCAGGACAAGGGCTTGTTCGACATGTTTGACGTGTTGAACCTGCGCTGATCGCTATGGACTTTGGGTCAGTTGTCCTCCAAAGCGATGCGCTCAGCGCCGCTTTGGCCTTGGCTTTGCTGGCCATGTCGGTGGCCAGCTGGACAGTGATTGTTTACAAAACTTGGCTGCTGCACCGCGTGAGCACAGACCTGGCGCGAGGCAAGGCTGCATTTTGGCAAGCCCGAGATCTGACGCAAGGCCTTCAAGCTTTGGCGGCGGTGGAGCGCACAGCGGTGTTGCTGCCGCTGGCGCAGGCCAGCCAGCAGCTCATGGGCGGCACCTTGGCTGCGCAAAGCGACCAGGCCGATCAGCGCACCCGCGTGTTGCGCGACGCGCTGCATGAGGTGCTGCACCGTTTGCAGTCAGGACAAGTCTTGCTGGCCTCTGTGGGCGCTACCGCGCCGTTTGTGGGCTTGCTCGGCACGGTGTGGGGCATTTATCACGCGCTCACGGGCATTGCCACCGCAGGTCAGCTCACGATTGCGCAAGTGGCGGGCCCCGTGGGCGAAGCCTTGGTCATGACGGCGGCTGGCTTGGCTGTCGCGTTGCCTGCGGTGCTGGCATTCAATGTGATGGGCCGCGTCATCAACCGCTTGGAGCAAGAGCTAGAAGGCTTTGCCCACGACCTGCGAGCGCTTTGATGGCTTTTGGTCGCTTTGAGCGCACACCCAGCCAAACGCCCATGAGTGACATCAACGTCACCCCCTTCGTGGATGTGATGTTGGTGTTGTTGGTCATCTTCATCATCACCGCGCCCTTGATGGTCAGTACCTTGAAGCTCGATTTGCCCAAAACCGAAGGCGCGCAGGCCAGCAGTGCACCGCCACGCTTTGTCAAACTCAGCATTGATGCCCAAGGTGTGGTGTATTTAGACGACCAGGCCACGTCGCTGGACGATCTCAAACGTCAACTCCATGCCCAAGCTGCCCAGGCATTGGCCGCTGACCCTGGTGAACTGCCCGAAGTCCAGCTGCGCGCCGATGAGCGCGTGCCCTATGGCAAAGTGGTGGAAGTCATGGGCGTTGCCCAACAAGCCGGCATGAACCGCATTGGCTTTGTGACCGAGCGCAAACAGCCCCCCGCCAGACCCTGATTGGCTCCCTGAACCCAGCCTAAAATCTAGGATTGATGCGCCTTGGCTGTTTAAGGCGCTGCTCCCCGCACAAGACGGGGTTCTATGACTGATCCCATGCAAGACAAATACAACCACACTGAGGTCGAGCGCGCCGTTCAGGCCGCTTGGACCCAAGCCGACGCCTACCGCGTGACCGAGGACGCGTCTAAGAAAAAGTTTTACGCCTGCTCCATGCTGCCTTACCCCAGCGGCAAGCTGCACATGGGCCATGTGCGCAACTACACCATCAACGACATGCTCACCCGCCATTTGCGCATGAAGGGCTTCAACGTGTTGATGCCCATGGGCTGGGATGCATTTGGGTTGCCCGCTGAAAACGCCGCCTTGAAAAACGGCGTGCCCCCAGCCAAGTGGACCTACGAGAACATCGCTTACATGAAAAAGCAGATGCAGGCCATGGGCTTAGCCATCGACTGGTCCCGCGAAGTCGCCACCTGCGACGCGAGCTACTACAAGTGGAACCAATGGCTGTTTTTGAAGATGCTCGACAAAGGCATCGCCTACCGCAAGACCCAAGTGGTGAACTGGGACCCTGTGGACCAAACGGTGTTGGCCAACGAGCAGGTGATCGACGGCAAAGGCTGGCGCACTGGCGCGCCGGTTGAAAAGCGCGAGATCCCAGGCTATTACCTCAACATCACAGCTTACGCGCAAGAGTTGTTGGACCATGTGCAAATTGGCAACGACAAGGCCACTCTCAATGGCTGGCCTGACAAAGTGCGCTTGATGCAAGAAAACTGGATTGGCAAGTCTGAGGGCGTTCGCTTTGCCTTCACCCATGACATCCAGGGCGCCGATGGCCAATTGATTCAAGACGGTCGCATGTACGTCTTCACCACCCGCGCCGACACCATCATGGGCGTGACCTTTTGCGCCGTGGCCGCCGAACACCCGTTGGCGCTGCATGCCGCCGCCAGCCATCCCAAACTGGCCGCTTTTTTGGAAGAGTGCAAAGAAGGCGGCACCACCGAAGCCGAGTTGGCCGTGAAAGACAAGCTGGGCATGCCCACAGGCTTGTTTGTCACGCACCCGCTGACAGGTCAGCAAGTGGCGGTGTGGGTGGGCAACTATGTGCTGATGAGCTATGGCGATGGCGCCGTCATGGGTGTGCCTGCGCACGACGAGCGTGACTTTGCGTTTGCTTTGAAATATGACTTGCCCATTACGCAAGTGGTGTCGGTCAAAGACCAAGTCTTCGACGACAAAGCATGGCAAGACTGGTACGGCGACAAACAAAACTGCTGGTGCATCAACTCTGGGGAACTCGATGAGTTGAACCAAAAAGCCGCTGTCACCAAGGTGGCCGAGCTGCTCGCCGCCAAAGGCTTGGGCGAGAAGAAAACCACCTGGCGTCTGCGCGACTGGGGCATCAGCCGCCAGCGCTATTGGGGCACGCCGATCCCGATCATCCATTGCGATGAGCACGGTGCGGTGCCCGTCCCCGAACAAGACCTGCCGGTGGTGTTGCCGCAGGACTGCATCCCCGACGGCTCGGGCAATCCGCTGCACAAGCACGAGGGTTTTCACAAGGGCGTGGTGTGTCCCACCTGCGGCAAGCCTGCGCGGCGCGAAACCGACACCATGGACACCTTTGTGGATTCATCGTGGTACTTCATGCGCTATTGCGATCCGACCAACACCGAGGCGATGGTGGCCGATGGGGCGCAATACTGGGCGCCGATGGACCAGTACATTGGTGGCATTGAGCACGCCATCCTGCACTTGCTCTACGCACGGTTTTGGATCAAGGTCATGCGCGACATGGGCCTGGTCAAAGTCGATGAGCCCTTCAGCAAACTGCTGACCCAGGGCATGGTGCTCAACCACATTTATTCGCGACGCACCGCCAAGGGCGGCAAGGATTATTTCTGGCCGCACGACGTCGAGCATGTGCTCGATGAGGCGGGCAAAGTCATCGGCGCTCAACTCAAGAACGCCGCCGACAGCGGCGATGGCCGCCTGCCCGTCGGCACGGCGATCGACTACGAGGGCGTGGGCACCATGTCCAAGTCCAAGAACAACGGCGTCGACCCGCAGGACTTGATCGAGCGCTACGGCGCCGACACCGCGCGTCTGTACACCATGTTCACCGCGCCGCCCGAAGCTACGTTGGAGTGGAACGATGCGGCGGTTGAAGGTAGCTACCGTTTCTTGCGTCGCGTCTGGCACTTCGCCCACAAGCACGAAGCCGAGCTGCAGGCGGCGACTGCTGGCAATCTGAGCGCTGCCCAGCCACGCAAAGAAGCCGCCGATTTACGTCGTGACATGCACAGCGTGTTGAAGCAAGTGAGCTACGACTACGACCGCATGCAATACAACACCGTGGTGTCGGGCTGTATGAAATTACTCAATGCTTTGGAAGATTTCAAAGTCGATGGCAGTCAGGGTGACCAAGCGGTGCTGTGCGAAGGTGTGTCTGTTTTGCTGCGCATGCTCTACCCTGCTTGCCCGCACATCACCGCGCACTTGTGGCTCGAATTGGGCTACGCGGCGCGCTTGGGCAACTTGCTCGACAGCGCATGGCCTGCCGTGGACGAGGCAGCTTTGTTGCGCGACGAGTTAGAGCTGATGCTCCAAATCAATGGCAAGCTGCGCGGTGCCGTCACTGTCAGCGCTACCGCCACCCAAGCGCAAATTGAGCAAGCGGCCTTGGCCACCGACGCCTTCATCAAACAAGCCAATGGCGCTGCGCCCAAGAAGGTCATCGTGGTGCCTGGCCGATTGGTCAACATCGTTGTTTAAAGGCTGATATGCACACCACACGCCGCACCTGGTTGATGTCCACGGCCCTCATGGCAGGGCTGTCGGGGTGCGGGTTTGAGCTGCGCCAGCCGCCGCGGTATGCGTTTGCGACGCTGTTTAGCAGCATCCCGATCGTGTCGCCTTTCGGCGTGAAGCTCAAGCGCAATCTCGAGTCCTCAGGGCAGGTTGAAGTGATCAGCGATCCGCGTCAAATCGAGCGTGCAGACGTGATCTTTGACCAGCTGTATGAGTTGCGTGAAAAAGTGGTGGTGGGGCGCACCTCGACGGGTGCGATTCGTGAATTTCAATTGCGCTTGCGCTACCGTTTTCGCCTGCGTTCAAAAAATGGCATTGAGTTAATTCCTGACACCGAAATCGTGCTCAACCGCGACATCAGCTTTAACGAAACAGGTGCTTTGTCGAAAGAGTCCGAAGAGGCCTTGCTCTACAAAGACATGGAAAACGATTTGGTGGTGCAGTTGCAACGCCGCCTGGCGGCGATTCGCCAAATTTAAGCATGCAAGTCGCTGCGCTTCAGTTTCCTCGCCACTTGCAAGAGCAAGCCAGCCAAGGTGTGCGTAGTCTGTACACGTTTCATGGGGACGAGCCGCTGTTGCAGCAAGAGGCGCTGGATGCCTTACGTGTCATCGCGCGCGATCAAGGCTACACCGAGCGCAGCGTCTTCACCGTTGCGGGCGCACATTTTGATTGGGGCGAGGTGCTGGCCGCTGGCGGCTCGATGAGTTTGTTTGCCGACAAGCAGTTGATTGAAATTCGCATTCCCTCGGGCAAGCCCGGCAAAGAGGGCAGCACCGCTTTGCAGCAAATTGCAGAGCTGGCCGTGGGCAGTGACAGCACGCTGACGGTGGTGGTGTTGCCTCGTCTCGACAAGGCCACCAAAAGCACGGCTTGGTTCAGCGCCTTAGAAAACAACGGCATCAGCGTGCAGATCGATCCTGTGGAGCGCCATGCCTTGCCCACGTGGATTGCGCAGCGTTTAGGCGCTCAGCAGCAACGCGTTGTGGCGGGTGAGGCGGGTCAGCACACGTTGCAGTTTTTTGCTGACCGGGTGGAAGGCAATTTGTTGGCTGCCCATCAAGAAATCCAAAAACTCGCGCTGCTGTACCCGCCAGGCGAATTGAGTTTTGAGCAGGTGGAACGTGCGGTTTTGAACGTGGCGCGCTATGACGTTTTCAAACTTGCTGAGGCGGTGCTCAGTGGTCAGCCCTTGCGTGTGCAGCGCATGCTCGACGGCTTGAAGGCCGAGGGCGAAGCCGAGGTGCTGGTGCACTACACGCTGGCCGAAGAAATTCGAGCGCTCAAGCGCGTCAAAGACGCCGTGGCCTCAGGCAAAGCTTTGCCCATGGCTCTGCGCGAGCAGCGCATTTGGGGCCCGCGCGAACGTTTGTTTGAACGCGTGCTGCCGCGTTTGAGTGCGGGCCTGCTTGAAAAATTGCTGCAGTCCGCGCACCAAGTCGACGGCATTGTCAAAGGCTTGAAAACACCTGAATGGCCAACTGACAACTGGCAAGCTCTTCACCGTTTGGCCATGCGTTTGTGTCGCGCTTGCATGCCACGCAACGCTTAACTAGGAAATCACCCATGACGACTCTCCCTGTTGCCGACCACCTGCACGCGCTTGGGCGCCAAGCCAAAACCGCTTCCGCGCAGATGGCCAAAGCCTCTGCGGCGGTCAAAAGCAGCGCGCTGCTCAAACTCGCTGCTTTGTTGCGCGAGAACATGGACGCGTTGCAAATCGACAATGCCAAAGACCTGGAACGCGCCATGGCCGCCGGCCTCGATGCCCCCATGGTCGATCGCCTCAAGCTCAGCCCCAAAGTGCTGGAAACCTGCGCACAGGGCTGCGAACAACTCGCCGCCATGCCCGAGGTGATTGGTGAAATCACAGGCCTGAAGGAGCAGCCCAGCGGCATCCGTGTGGGCCAAATGCGTGTGCCTTTGGGTGTGTTTGGCATGATTTTCGAAAGCCGCCCCAACGTGACCATCGAGGCCGCTTCGCTGTCCATCAAGAGCGGCAACGCTTGTATTTTGCGCGGTGGCTCGGAAGCGATTGAGTCCAACAAAGCCTTGGCCAAATTGGTGCAGCAAGCCCTCAGCGAGAGTGGCTTGCCTACTGAGGCCGTGCAACTGGTGCAAACCACCGACCGCGAAGCCGTGGGTCACCTCATCGCCATGCCCGAGTTTGTGGATGTCATCATTCCGCGCGGTGGCAAGGGCTTGATCGAGCGCATCAGCCGCGAGGCCAAGGTGCCCGTCATCAAACACTTGGACGGCAATTGCCACACCTATGTGGACGACCCCTGCGACATTGCCATGGCTGTGACGGTGGCCGACAACGCCAAGACCCAAAAGTACAGCCCCTGCAACGCCAGTGAAAGCTTGCTGGTCGCGCGCGGCGTGGCCGCCGAGTTCTTGCCCAAGATTGGCGCCATCTATGCCGCCAAGGGGGTGGAGATGCGCTGCTGTCCAAAGGCCAAGGCGATCCTCACACAAGTCAAAGGCGCTGATCTGAAAGACGCCACCGAGCAAGACTGGTTTGAGGAATACCTTGGCCCCATCATCAGCATCAAAGTGGTGGACGGCTTGGACGCGGCGATTGACCACATCAACCACTATTCCAGCCACCACACCGAATCTATCCTCACCCGAGACCACATGCATGCCCAGCGTTTCTTGCGCGAGGTGGACTCGTCCAGCGTGATGGTCAACGCCAGCACCCGTTTTGCAGATGGTTTTGAATACGGTTTGGGCGCTGAAATAGGCATTTCCACCGACAAATTCCACGCCCGAGGCCCTGTGGGCATTGAAGGCCTGACCTCCCTCAAATACGTGGTTTTTGGCCAAGGCGAGATTCGCGTCTAGTTGGCGTCATCTCAACGTCCTAGAATTGCCCTCCACACACAAGGACACCATGGTTCCCCACCTCATCACGGCCCTCAAGGGCCCCATCAACGAGCTCGAGCAACGCATCCTCGACTCCATGCCCGCCATTGAGCGCTGGTTTCGCCTAGAGTGGATGGAGCACACGCCGCCGTTCTACAGCTCGGTGGACATTCGCAATGCAGGCTTCAAGCTCGCGCCCGTCGACACCAACCTTTACCCTGGTGGCTGGAACAACCTCACGCCTGAGATGCTGCCGCTGGCTGTGCAAGCTGCGATGGCGGCGATTGAAAAAATCTGTCCCGAGGCGCGCAACTTGTTGCTGATTCCTGAGAACCACACGCGCAACATGTTCTATTTGTCGAACGTGGCGCAGCTGCAGCGCATCTTCCATATGGCGGGTTTGAATGTGCGCGTGGGCTCCATCAACCCCGAGATCAAAGAAATCACCACCATCGACTTGCCCAACGGCGACAGCGTCACCTTGGAGCCCGTGATCCGTGGTGCGCGTCGGTTGGGGTTGAAGGACTTTGACCCGTGCACGATTTTGCTCAACAACGATTTGAGTGCTGGCATTCCTGGTATTTTGGAAGACTTGCACGAGCAGCATTTGTTGCCGCCTTTGCACGCGGGCTGGAGTGTGCGTCGCAAAACCAAACACTTTGAATGCTACGAAGAAGTCTCCAAGCGCTTTGGTAAGTTGCTGGGCATTGACCCGTGGCTCATCAACCCAATGTTCAGCCAATGCGACGAAGTGAACTTCGCCGAGGGCTTGGGGCTGGAGGCTTTGCAAAGCAATGTGGACGCCTTGCTGACCAAGATCAAGCGCAAATACAAAGAGTACGGCATTAACGAAAAACCGTTTGTCGTGGTCAAGGCTGACAACGGCACGTATGGCATGGGCATCATGACCGTGCGCGATGCCAAAGACCTTGACATCGTCAACCGCAAGACGCGCAACAAAATGAGCGTCATCAAAGATGGTCAAGAACTCAACCAGGTCATCATCCAAGAAGGCGTGATCACGCACGAGCAACTCAACGATGCCGTGGCCGAGCCTGTGGTCTACATGATGGACCGCTATGTGGTGGGTGGTTTCTACCGCGTCCATGCCGACCGTGGCATTGACGAAAACTTGAATGCCCCAGGGTCGAGCTTTGTGCCCTTGGCTTTTGAGCAAAGCGCGCACACCCCACAGCCTGGCATGAAGCCAGGAGCGAGCACACCCAATCGCTTTTACATGTATGGCGTGATTGGACGTCTAGCCATGTTGGCCGCGAGTTACGAACTCGAAGCCACCGATCCTGAAGCAGAAAACTACGATTGAGGTCAATGATGGAACAGCACGGTAAATCGTCGCTCGCGGCGCTCACCCTGGGCGCGATAGGTGTGGTGTATGGCGACATCGGCACCAGTGTGCTGTATGCGATGAAAGAGGTGTTCGGCTCAGGACACGTGGCCTTCACGCCTGACAACATTTACGGCATCTTGTCCATTTTCTTTTGGACCTTGACGGTCATTGTGTCGCTCAAATACGTGACCCTGGTCTTGCGTGCCGACAACAATGGCGAAGGCGGCTTGGTGGCCATGTTGGCCTTGGCGTCGATGGCGGTCAAAGACCGGCCCGTGTTGCGCCAGCGCATGCTGATTGTTGGCATCTTTGGCACCTGTTTGTTTTATGGCGATGGTGTGATCACGCCTGCTATTTCGGTGTTGTCTGCCGTGGAAGGTTTGGAGGTGGTGTCGCCTACTTTTAAAAAGTATGTGATTCCACTCACCATTGTGATTTTGTTTGGCCTCTTCGCTGTGCAAAAACGCGGCACGGCGGGCATTGGAAAATTCTTTGGCCCCATCACGGTGATTTGGTTTGCCGCGATTGCGGCTTTGGGTGTCTATCACATCGCCTCGCATCCTGAAATCATGTGGGCCATCAGCCCGCACTATGCCGTGATGTTCATGGTCAACGAGCCTGCCATCACCTTCTTGATCTTGGGTGCGGTGGTCTTGTGTGTGACGGGCGGTGAGGCCCTCTACGCTGACATGGGGCACTTTGGTAAACAACCGATTCGCTTGGCTTGGTTTTATGTGGTTATGCCATCCCTCACCCTCAACTACTTTGGTCAAGGCGCCTTGTTGCTGAGCGACCCGACGGCAGTGGCTAACCCGTTTTTCAATATGGCGCCCGATTGGTTGCTGGTGCCCTTGGTGGTGTTGGCCACTGCGGCCACGGTGATTGCTTCACAAGCCCTCATCTCCGGTGCATTCAGTGTGACGAAACAGGTGGTGCAGATGGGCTTTTTGCCGCGTTTGCAGGTGCTGCACACCAGCGTGAAAGACACGGGCCAAATCTATATTCCCGTGGTGAACTGGGGCTTGTTTGTGGTCATCGTGTTAGCCGTGGTGATGTTCAAGTCCTCCAGCAATTTGGCCGCGGCCTACGGCATTGCGGTGTGCACCGACATGTTGATCACGACTGTGTTGACCTTCTTTGTGATTCACTACGGCTGGAAGTATTCGTTTTGGCTGTCTTTCCTCGCGACAGGGTTCTTTTTTGCTGTCGACCTCGCATTTTGGGCCTCTAACTTGCTGAAATTGCTCGAGGGCGGGTGGTTCCCCCTGCTTATTGCCTCGGTCATCATGGTGTTCATGCTCACTTGGCGGGACGGGCGCGCCTTGCTCGATAAAAAGCGCCGTGAAGATGCGCTCGACTTGACCAGCTTTTTGGAGGCGGTGTTCTCATCGCCCCCCGTGCGGGTTGAAGGCACGGCGGTCTTTTTGACCTCTGGCCAAGGGGCCGTGCCAAATGCCTTCTTGCACAATTTGAAACACAACAAGGTGCTGCATGCCGTGAACCTGTTCGTGAATGTGCAAAACCATGAAGTGCCCTGGATTGAGGACAAAGCGCGTCTAGAAATTTCGTCCTTAGGCAACGCATGTTGGCAAGTGGTGATTCACTACGGCTTCAAAGATGACCCCGATGTGCCTGGCGCATTGACGCACTTGCATGGCATGGGCTGTGAAATTAATCCCATGACGACCAGCTATTTCTTGTCTCGCGACAGCATCGTGCCCACCATCGGCAATGGGATGGCGCAATGGCGCGAAAAAATGTTTGCGCAAATGCACCTCAACGCCAGCTCGGCGGCGGACTTCCTGAACTTACCCAGCAACTCCGTGGTGGAGCTGGGCAGCAAAATCGAAATTTAAAACATGCACATCCTCTTCGTCGCAGACGCGCTGTCGTCCTTCAAAATTTACAAGGACACCACGTTTGCCATGATGCGTGAGGCGCAACGTCGAGGCCATCAAGTGCTGGCCTGCGAGCCACAAGACATTGTTTGGCAAAGCGGGCAGCAAGTGTCGGCACGCGTGCAGCAGGTGCGTCTGACGGGGGATGCCGAGGTCTGGTTTGACGTGCAAAGCGTGGACACGCATTACGCGCTCAAAAACGCCGATGCCATCGTCATGCGCAAAGACCCGCCTTTTGACAGCGAGTACTTCTACGCCACCCACTTGCTCGAACAAGCCGAGCGTGAAGGGGCCAAGGTGTTCAACAAGCCAGCCGCGTTGCGTGATCACCCCGAGAAATTGGCCATTCTGGAGTTCGCACAGTTCATCAGTCCTACCTTGGTCACGCGCAGTGCCGACGCCATTCGCGCCTTTCATGCGCAGCACCGCGACATCATCTTGAAGCCCCTTGATGGCATGGGGGGCATGGGTATTTTTCGTGTCAAGGACGATGGCTTGAACCTCGGGGCTATTACGGAAACTCTCAACCGCGACGGCGCACAAACCGTGATGGTGCAAAAGTTTATTCCTGCCATTGATCAGGGCGACAAGCGCGTGCTCGTGATTGGCGGCAAGGTGGTGCCCTATTGCTTGGCGCGCATTCCACAAGGCGGCGAGGTGCGTGGCAATTTGGCAGCTGGCGGCAAAGGTGTGGCGCAAGCCATTTCTGCGCGTGATCAAGAAATCGCCGAGGCCCTTGGCCCGACCCTAGTCCAACGCGGTTTGTTATTGGTGGGCTTGGACGTGATTGGCGACTGTCTGACCGAGGTGAACGTGACGAGTCCGACTTGTTTCCAAGAAATTTTTGATCAAACGGGTTGTGATGTGGCCGCCATCTTCATTGACGCGCTAGAGGCGGCCGCGGCTTAAGTGCGCAGCTGCCCGCCCGCAAAAAGTTTTAACTCACCGGGTGCAAAAGGTGTCCACACCTCGTTGGTGGTCAATGGCGCAGTCACCACCACGGCCACGCGGTCATCGGGCGTGGCGTAATCCGCAAAGTTGATGCTCAAGGCTTGGTCGCTCAGTGTGGCGGTGGCGAACGGGTGTTTGCGCTCGATGTACCAAAGGCTGGTGGACGCATGGGCCCACAGGGCTTGTCCATTGGAAAGTAAAAAGTTGAATGTGCCAAATTTGGAGATTTGCGGCACCAACTCATTGAGCGTGAGTGTGAGCTCTTCAAGTGAAGGCATGCTGGCGTGTGATTTAGACAGCTCTTGCATCAGCCAGCAAAAAGCCTGCTCGCTGTCGGTGTGCCCTACAGGCTTGAAACCCCCATGCAAACGCGGTGTGAAGTTTTCAAGGTTGCCGTTGTGTGCCATCACCCAGTAGCGGCCCCAGAGTTCACGCACAAAGGGGTGGCAGTTTTCCAGGGACACCACACCTTGCGTGGCCTTACGGATGTGGGAAATGACGTTGCGGCTCTTGATCGGGTAGTTGCGAATCAGCTCGGCCACGGGCGACGTACTGGCCGGCAAGTGGTCAATGAAGTGGCGCAGGCCGCGGTCATGTTCGGATCCTTCAAAAAATGCAATGCCCCAGCCATCGGCATGGTGGTCAGTCACCCCCGCGCGTTGCGCAAAACCACTGAAGCTGAAGGTGGCATCCGTTGGGTTTTTGCAGTTCAATCCAAGCAGTTGGCACATGGTCTTAGCCGACGGAAAAAAGTGGGGTTGCACCCTGCCGCTGCGTCTTGCCACACACCTGGCAGGCACCAGCATCAATCGGCATGAAAGGGGTTTGGGACATGCCCTTCAGTGTAGCGAAGCGGACAAGGCAGAATCAGAGGTCTTATGTACGAATTCCCGCCCACGCCTGAAGCCGCCCAGTTGCGGCTCGATCACGTCAGCCCCAAAGACTATGCCCACACGCGCAATGCGTTGGATGGCGCTGTCACGCATTTGTCGCCCTACCTCACGCATGGTTTCTTGACAGTGCCCGATGTGGCGCATGTCATGTATCACCAGTATCGGTTGGGGGTGCAACACAAACTCATCTATGAACTGGGCTGGCGCGAGTATTTCCAGCACATGCACGACCATTTGCAAGCGGGCATTGCTGAGTCCATCCATGAGGGGGTGTTGCCAGCGTCTGACTACAGACAAGAGCTGCCCGAAGACGTGCGCTTTGCTTGCACGCGTGTGCCAGTGATCGACAACGCCATTCGCATGCTTTACACCACGGGGTATTTGCACAACCATGCCAGGCTGTGGTTGGCCAGCTACATCGTGCATTTGCGCAAAGTGCATTGGCGAGTCGCGGCTGACTGGATGTACAGCCACCTGCTCGATGGGGACTTGGCGAGCAACTATCTGAGTTGGCAGTGGGTGGCGGGCACGGGCAGTCACAAGCCCTATCTGTTCACTGCGGAAAGCGTTGAGAAATTTGCGCCTTCGGGCTGGCACAGCCGAGGCACCGCGATTGACGTGAGCTATGAACTGATGGAAATTTTGGCAAACAGCCAAGCCACGGTGGCGCAAGTGGGAAAAAATGAAATGGCCTGGGATGAGCCGCAAGTCTTGACTCGGCCCCCACAAACGCTAGGGTTCACACAAGCTAAAGCCGATGCCGTCGAGGGTAAACATGTGTGGCTGGTGCATCCGTGGGTCTTGGCTGATTTGCCCAAGGACCTCCCCGCCGATGTGGTGTGCGTGGCGGTGGTCTTTGAAGAGTTTGTTGCGGCCCACCCTTGGAATGCCTTGCGCTGGAACTTTGTGGGGCAGCGCATGTCATCTTTGACTCAACACTGTTGGTTCGGCTCACTCCAAGAGGTGACCCAGGCATTGGTTCACGCCCAAAGCGTTCAGACTGTCGCGCATGCTTGCTTGCCCGATTTGTCCGCGTGCCGTGCGCAGTTGCGACCGGCACCGCGCTTATTCCCCATGCTCGACAAGCCCATGGACTCCTTCAGCAAATGGTGGGTGCAGGTGAATAAGAATGTCCGCCATTTGCAGCAACTGGTCTACCCGCTACCCGCGCGCAAACCCACACCTCAGTCGGATCATTGATTGGCTTTTTCGCCAGGTGCTGGGGTGACTTTGGTGATGAAGTACTCGGTCTCGCCAAAGCAAGTGGGCAAGCCCTTGTGCTGCTCATATTCAAGCACCACTTTTTGTCCAATCTGGGCATTGATTTGATCGGCGACCGCATCGTCGCGCACGGTGAACGTAAACTTTTCTGGGACCGCAGGCAAGGAGGCCAACGCGCGAATTTGCTCACCCTCCCACGTCTTGCAGACCCAACCTTTGTAGGATAACTTTTGCACAAAGCCCACGCTCTCGCCTTTTGAGTAAGTGAAGTGGTAAGTGAACAGCAAGTAGACGCCTAGGCCCATGACCACGGTCAATACCAGGCCAATGACGGTGCGCAATGCGAATCGAATCAGCGTACTGACGAGGTGGGTGGTCATGGGGGGCTTTCTATCAAACGAGGCCGGCTTTGACCTTTAAGCGCCAGGCATGCAGCAAGGGCTCGGTGTAGCCACTGGGCTGCTCTTTGCCTTTGAACACCAAGTCGAGGGCGGCTTGGTAAGCCGGTGCTTTGGCAAAGCGACCTGCCATTTTTTGGTAAGCGGCATCGCCTGCGTTTTGCTGGTCCACCACCGAGGCCATGCGCTTGAACGTGGCATGGACTTCGGCGGGTGTCACCACGCCGTGGTGCAACCAGTTGGCAATGTGTTGGCTAGAAATGCGCAGGGTGGCGCGGTCTTCCATCAGGCCCACGTTGTGGATGTCGGGCACTTTTGAGCAGCCCACACCTTGGTCAATCCAGCGCACCACATAGCCCAAAATGCCTTGCACGTTGTTGTCCAACTCTTGTTGTTTCTCGGCGGGCTTCCAATTGGGTTTGGCCACCACGGGCACTTGGAGCAAGTCGTTCAACAGGCTGTCGCGCACTTGGTCATAGTTGATTTTTTCCAAGTCTTTTTGCACATCCGTGACTTTGACTTGGTGGTAGTGCATGGCATGCAGTACGGCGGCCGTGGGGCTTGGCACCCACGCTGTGTTGGCACCTGCTTTGGGGTGGCCAATTTTTTGTTTCAGCATCTCGGCCATCAGGTCGGGCATGGCCCACATGCCTTTGCCGATTTGTGCTTTGCCACGCAAGCCGCATGAAAGGCCGGTCAATACGTTGCTTTTTTCGTAGGCTTGAATCCATGCGCTGGTTTTCATGTCGCCTTTGCGCAGCATGGGGCCTGCTTGCATGGCGGTGTGCATCTCGTCGCCCGTGCGGTCCAAGAACCCCGTGTTGATGAACGCCACGCGGCTGGCCGCTGCGGCAATACAGGCTTTTAAGTTGACGCTGGTGCGACGCTCTTCGTCCATGATGCCCAGCTTGACGGTGCTGTCTTTGAGGCCCAATACTTTTTCGACGCGGCCAAACAGCTCGCAGGCAAATGCCACTTCGGCAGGGCCGTGCATTTTGGGCTTGACGATATAAACCGAGCCCGTGCGCGAATTGCGAATGCCTTTTTTGCCGTGGCCTTGCAAGTCGTGCAAAGCGATGGCTGTGGTGACCACCGCGTCCAAGATACCTTCGGGAATTTCATGCGTCTGGCCGTCTTTGCCGGTGTAGAGGATGGCGGGGTTGGTCATCAAGTGGCCCACGTTGCGAAGGAACAGCAACGCACGGCCATGCAACTTGACGGGTTTGCCGTTTTTACCGATGTATTCGCGGTCAGGGTTCAAACCCCGTGTGAAGGTCTTGCCGCCTTTGTCCACGACTTCAGTCAAGGTGCCTTTGACAATGCCCAACCAGTTGCTGTAGGCCAGCACCTTGTCGTCGGCGTCCACCACGGCCACGGAGTCTTCCAAGTCGAGGATGGTGGACAAGGCGGCTTCCACCACCAGGTCACTCACGCCCGCGGGGTCGGTGGCACCGATGGCGGTGTGGCGGTTGATTTGCAAGTCAAGGTGTAAGCCGTTGTGCACAAACAGCACAGACGATGGCTGTGCCATCTTGCCTTGAAAGCCCACGAACTGGGCAGGCTTGTCGAGCTTGGTGGTTTTGCCACCTTGGAGTGTGACGATCAGCTCCCCTTTTTCCACAGCGTAACCTGTAGAGTCGATGTGCGAACCTTTTTTCAACGGCACCGTGCGGTCGAGCACATGGCGCGCGTATTCAATCACTTTGGCGCCGCGCACGGGGTTGTAGCCTTTGCCTTTTTCTGCGCCTTGGGTTTCGGGCAGGGCGTCGGTGCCATAGAGCGCGTCATACAAAGAACCCCAGCGCGCATTGGCGGCGTTCAGGGCGTAACGCGCGTTGAGTACGGGCACCACCAGTTGTGGGCCTGCTTGCAAGGCCAGTTCAGCATCCACATTTTTGGTGGTGGCTTTGACCTTTTTGGGCTGGGGCACCAAGTAGCCAATTTTTTCTAAAAACTTGCAGTAAGCCGCCATGTTGCGGATGGGGCCAGGATTTTTTGCATGCCATGTGTCCATCTCGGTTTGCAAGCGGTCACGCTCGGCCAGCAAGGCGGCGTTTTTGGGCGCCAAGTCTTGCACGATGGCATCAAAACCTTTCCAGAATTTGTCGCTGCTCACACCCGTCTCAGGCAAGACTTTGGTTTCAATGAATTTGTACAACGAGTTGGCAACGTGCAAGTTGCGCACCTGCGTGCGCTGGGGTGTGTTTGTTTTCATGGTGAGCTCTCTCTGGATTTATCAAAGACTGAAAGTGGGAATCTTATATGGATGCAAGGCGACCCTTGCCTCGGCAGCCTTGGGGTGCAGGCGACCACGCGTGGCGTTTTTGTGGGTGGGCGCTGCTTCATGGTTCTGGCACGAGCAATTGTCCGTGACGCAAACCCCGCCAAGTGCCTAGGGTCAACCCCAGAATGAGCAGCGAGGTCACCGCCAGCAAGAGCATCGAAGGCAATTGCAGCCATGCGCCACCGGGTTCGTGGGCCAAGCGAAACGTCAATGTGGTGATCGCAGCCATCGGAAAACTCAAGGCCCAGTGACCCAGCCCGAAGGCTTGTTGGCGGATGACATCGAGCTGGGTCAGTGACAAGGCCAAAAAGAAGGTGCCAACGCCCCACATCATCCAAACCGCAGGCAGGGGAGCGTGGAGAGTGAGCAAGTCCAAACCAAGGATGGAGGGTGGCACCAGGGTGATGAACAGCGAGGGGGACAAGCGTGCGGGCAGGGGCCCGGCTTGCGCCATGCGAACAAACAACAGTGTTTGCAGCACGGGCCACAGCAGCAAGCCCACGCCCAACTGCGCGCAGGCCCAGGCTTCTAGACCGATGGGCACACCGCCCAAGGGGGCCAGCGCGTTGCCCACCACGGGAATGAAAAACACAGGCGTGAAGCTGCCCCACTGAAAGCCTCCCTGCTCAGCGCTCTTGAGCCAGCGGCTGATCACCCAAACCGTTGCCGCGATCTCCAACACAGAACCCACACACCACGCCCAAGTCAACAGGGTGTTCAAAGCGGGGGAGGTGTTCCAAAACAACTGAACCCCGAGCGTGGCCAGAAGCATCATGGACAGGGGCAGGGTAGCCATCAGGGCATGTTTCACAGGGTGGCGCATGTCCGCGGCGACCGCGTTGGGGTGGGCGCTCAAACGAATCAGGCAAGCGATGCACAAGATAGAAAAAATCAGCAACGAAAAAACGGCGCCCACTGAGCCCAAACCTTTGGCCGTCTCACCCAACACCTCCGAGGCACGAAACCATGCCAGGGACAAACCAGCCCAACCCATGACCATGGCAAACCAAGCGGGGGACAGGTGTTCGGTCAACGCGACAGCGCGCGCGAGGTAAGAGTTGGGGAGCGCCGGGGTGTGAGGGGTCATGGGACTGATTTTAGGGTGAGGGTCGTTTGAGCGCCGCGGCCCAAGCCCATCGCTGGGCCGCACCGTAAAATCCCAGCCATGCTCCAAGTTAAACATGAATTGCTGGCCGCTTTGAGCCAAGCCCTCGATGGTTTGTTGCCCGGCTCTGGCAACAAGGCCGCGTTTGAATCCCCCAAGGTGGCCGCGCATGGCGACTTTGCCATCACCGCCGCCATGCAACTGGCCAAACCCCTCAAGCTCAATCCCCGTCAAGTCGGTGAGCAGCTGCGTGATGCGTTGCTGGCAGCGCCTGTGTTTCAAACATGGGTGCAAGACATCGAAATTGCGGGACCTGGCTTTATCAACATTCGCTTAAAGCCCGCTGCCAAGCAGCAAATCGTGCGCGAGGTGTTGGCGGCCAAAGATTGTTTTGGTTTTCAAGCTGACAACGGCCAACGCGTGCTGGTGGAGTTTGTGTCGGCCAACCCCACGGGTCCGCTGCATGTGGGCCACGGCCGCCAAGCGGCGCTGGGCGATGCGATTTGCAACTTGTTTGCTACGCAAGGTTTTAACGTCTACCGCGAGTTTTATTACAACGACGCAGGCGTGCAAATCAACACCTTGGCCAAGAGCACGCACTTTCGCGCCCAAGGCATCCAGCCCGGCGACGCCAGCTGGCCGGTCGATCCCGAAAACCCAGAGAGCAAAGCTTTTTACAACGGCGACTACATCCAAGACATCGCAACCGATTTCTTGGCCGGCAAAACCGTCAAATCGGATGATCGCGAATTCACCGCCAGCG
>JAVLFR010000132.1:0-20534 GCA_046052785.1 Limnohabitans sp.
AATTTACTTTTTAAGAGTTCAAGATATGCTTCCCTAGGAAGCATTTTTTTCGCCCCAACAAAACTGAAACTTGTTGATTTATTCATCGCGATAAACCGGATTGAATTGGGTTACAAAACTTCATATGCTCACGCTACGTGAGCAAGGTACTCGCATTGAAAGCGCAGTGACAGATGCTTTTAAGTTGATTGAAATTAACGTAAATTGAATGAATCAAAGATCGACTCGCATTACAAGTCGATCTTTTTATTTTGTATTTCACACCACCACCACATCAGCAGTGGCAAGTAGTTTTAACTTATCGAGCGCGCAACAACGCATCAACTTCCAAGAGAATAAATTCATTATCGTCAGCCTTGTTGGGGTCGCGCGATGATGAAAATGGCAAGTTGTTGTCATTTCCAACAATGATGTGCTTGTCGTCCACCACATCCACGTTTTCAATGGTGAAAAATGGGAAAGTCAAAACGCCGTTGTTAAGAGGCTTGCGTGACTTGCCTTGAGGATCTTGAATCTTCATCAAGTCAATAAAGCCGATCTTGCGAACAGGGCCGTTTACGTTTGCGTCATTCATTTCAATCTTCACAACTCGCTTGAACTTGGCAAGATCATGGAAGCAGTTGGGTGCAGCTTTGCTGTCAGCACATGCGCGATCTGAAGTACCTTCGCCGTTGTCGCGCTCAATGACCAAAGCGGTGTTGGCGTCGATCATGTTGAAGTCACCAATCGCTGTGGCACCAGGCGACAGCACATATTTCCAATGACGACCTGTCCATTTTTCTTCAGCTACTGAAAACTCAAGAATACGAAGTACTTGCTGTCCTTGAACTTTTTCCCAATCTTTGGTGTTGCTGTCCCAGAGTGCGCCTTCAAGCAAGCCATAGATGAACTTACCGTCTTTACTGGATGCCAATCCCTCGTAGCCACGTGAGCGGCCTAGGTTGACAGTGGCAGGCAAAGCTTGGCCGGGAATGGGGGTGACAACTTTAAAGTGATCTGGCGACATCACAGGTTTGCCGTCCGCCATAGTTTCGAAGACTGCTTCTATTTTTCCGTCCATAGAGGCGCGGATTAAATAAGGACCAAACTCGTCACCAATCCAAAATTACCGCTAATGATTTGAAAGCCTTCAGGGTCAAAATCAGCACCTGTGAGGAAGCGCTTAGCAGTTCCTTCATGAACAACTCTGAAGGGTACTTTTTTATCAGGGTCGTGAAGAAAGACAGTTCGCAAGCGTTCGATTTTTCCAGAGGCCATGTCAATCCGATAGTGCGACAAAAAGAGGGTCGCATCAGGTGAGTTGGCCTTGGCGCCAAAGCCATTGTCTGTGAGTACCCAGTAGGTGCCGTCTGCCATTTTTTTGATACCAGAGTGACCTTGGACTGGTTGCCCTTTGAAGGGCAAAAATACACCTGTAGGACGGCCTGCTGAGCGTCCTTCAAATGATCCAATTTTTTCGTTGCGAGTTAGATCATCTGTGAATTTGCCTGAAATTTTTAGATCTTCTGGCGCATCTGCAGGAGGGTCGATAAACGTTTGTGCTGGCAACACAGCATGACCTGCTAAGGTAGCCGTGAACTCTGTTTGAGCAAAAGCAAATTGAGTGAAACTGGCGACCAGCATGACTGGCGCAATTAACTTGGCGAACATTTAAATCTCCATAAAGTGAAAGGGCGAAGCAGTACTTTCAACGATGCGGATGACAAACTAATGTCGCGAAAATTAAGTTTAGATGTTGCTAGATACTTTCTTCAGTTTCTCTGGGCTGCCAGCGTACAAGGTGGTTTTCCGGATTTACTTTTTTAAGTTTTTTTTGATTTAAAAACTTAGATATTGTTATTTATAGATGCGTTGAAATCCTGATTGAATTTAGCTACATAGATTCATTTGTTCACACAATGTGAGCAAGACCTAAACCAACAGATAGATTTGAGAAATGGCTTGCATTTCATTACAAACGTTTTCAATTCCCGCAAGTGTCTCAACTTAGCATTTCTTTTATGACGTTAGATTGTTATTTTGAAATGCTGTAAACCTTGCTCTGTCCAATGGATACCATGACGTTCTTCAACTTTGAACCAGTGTCCAGCATCGGAATCTGATGGCTCCGATGCAATGGTTGTGATTGGGTTGGAGCCTGCTTCGCTGGCTCGCGTATGCGGGGAACCAAAGTACATACTTGGTGACTGATCGTCGCTTGAATATCTAAATGCCCACATTTCTTTGCCATTGGTGAGTGCGCAAGAGATCCGCATAGGCTCATCTGATTTGTGTTTTTCCATGATGCTGTTTACGTCAAGTAATGTTGCTTGCAGGTCAGAGATAGGATCATTAATTAGGCCTTTGCTAAGTGCCACTAAAAATAAAGCTTCACTGTCTGTGGTGCCTTCTCTATGTGGGTAGTGCACATGGTCAATTAAGTCTTCTACATCTTTGCGGCAGTCATGCCAATTGCCAATCTTGCCGTTGTGCATGAAGGTCCAGTTTTGCCAAATAAACGGATGGCAATTGCTTCTGTTGACAGCAGTGCCAGTGGTAGCGCGTACATGAGCGAAAAACAAACTTGTTCGAATATGTGCTGCAAGCGAGCGAAGATTGGAATCATTCCAGGCGGGCAGTACATCTTTAAAAAGTCCAGGCGTGGTACGCTGGGTGTACCACGCAACACCAAATCCATCGCCATTGGTGACCCAGCTAGATTGGTTAGCTGCAAGGCTTTGACTCACTATCGAGTGTTCTTGGTGAAAGACAAGGTCTTCAAGATAAATTTCTGGACCTGCATAAGCAACCCATCTGCACATCGTGACCTCCATTAATGGATTGGAAATTGAATGCAGTCTATTGCATTAAGGATATGAAGTTTGAACGCCTTATTTACGGTCACTGATTTGACACAAATAATGACTACAAACTCACCATGAATTTAAATAGTCTTTAGACTATTTAAATTCAAATTTCTGATTTCTTGAAAGTTGCTCATCCCAAAAGGAGGTTGCCAATGGACATGTCAGTTATATCAATAGAAGCATTAGCCAAAGAGTTTGGCCAATCGTTGTATGAAAGAGGGTTCTCCCGTGGCGTCCTTAGGAGCCTCAATCCTCAGCAATGCAGCGGTGTACTGGAGACTGAACACGCTGTACTTGGCTTGGTGCTCTCAGGGGAGCTCTTGATTGAGCTACCCGAATGCCTCTTGCTCAACGGGGTGGGCGACGAGTTTTTTCTGCCCCCAAACATCTATTTCCAAGCGACAGCGGGTGAGTCAGGGGCACAGTTTTTGTTTGCCAAACGAAGCGCACTTGCCCCTGTTTGTTCAGCTTAGGTCAGGCTTGCCTTAGCGAGGAATAATGGCTATGCCTAGATTGTGGCATTCACTTAAAGCTCTAGACACTTTTAAAGCGCAGTCTGACGCTGCCGCTCGAAATCATAAGGGCGGAGTTGTTCGAGTTGCTTGACTTAAAATTGCATTTGCCGTGCAATACACGTGTAATAACAACGAGCTATAAGTCGCTCCCTGGCTCGTTGGGTGACAGAAAACTGTCCAGAAAAGAAAAAAGCACTGAGTAAATCAGTGCTTTTTAGAGTGGCTCCTCGACCTGGGCTCGAACCAGGGACCTACGGATTAACAGACGACAGTGTTCATAAAGATGCTTTGTTTTATGCGGGTTGTAGAGTAGAAAATGTCTCTGTGTAATAAAGTGTGTAATTGGTGTTGTTACATCCGTGGAGCAAAGCGTCCAGCTCTGGACGCTTGGATTGCTCTGGACGGTCCTGCTATTCTGGACGGTCTAGGGGCGTCCAGATTCTGGACGCTTGGGGTGCTCTGGACAGGTGCGGGGCGTCAAGAATCTTGACGCAAGAAGCTCTGCAACGATCAGGAAACATTGCCAAATTGGCTTCTGATTCTTATTGTGGTCGGTTAGTACCCTGCAGCCACCCCCGTATTAATGTGTCGAACTTAATAACCTGATCGCTGGTTCTGGAATTGTTCGGCGAAGCGCAGCTGCAAAAGGGGTTGAGGGTGCACCCATGACAGCCCGTTGTCTGCATTTACCCTGCCCGCAATGGCAATGCTCCGCTCGTTGCGCGCTATTCGACAGTTGTCTTCGACTGCATTCCCCCGTTCACCACCCGGACGTTGAAGATGGCGTTCTGGAAGGCACGACTTCTACGTCCCTACAGTCCCCGACGTGAATCCGAGGGTGCCATGAACGTCGTGACCACTCGTTCGACTTGCCTCCATGGTGCAGGAATAGATGTAGGACAGAGTGCGCGCTAGTCCAGCTTGGCATTGGACTGCTTGACCATGCGTGCCCAGTCGCCCATGTCCGCCTTGAGGAAAGATGCATAGGCAGCGCCGGTCGGGCCGCCGGCCTCAAGCCCCATGGAGGCCAGCTTCTCGCGGAACTCGGGTGACGACGTGATCTTCTGCATCTCGGCTGTCAAGCGGTCGACGACGGGTTTGGGCGTTCTGGCAGGCACAAGCAGGCCTGACCAGGTTGTAAAGCGGAGGTTCGGCAGGCCGGACTCCGCCACGGTGGGAACATCTTTGAGTAGCGGTACGCGCTTTTCGCTGTCGACCGCAAGGGCCTTGAGCTTGCCTGCCCGGATGTGTTGCAGCGTGGGCGAGATGCCGTTAAACATGAGCTGCACTTGGCCGCCCAGCAAATCGGTCACTGCTGGCGCGCTTCCACGATAAGGAACGTGCACGATGAACAAACCGGCAGCTTGCTTGAGCATCTCCATCTCGATGTGCTGGGAGCTGCCGTTGCCGACCGAAGCATAGGACAGCTTGCCCGGGTTTTTCCGGGCATACGAAATTAGTTCACTCAGGTTGTTGACCGGTAGCGACGGATTTGCCACCAGCACAAACGGATGCATTGATGCATTGGCAATCGGTAGCAAATCCTTTTCAGTGTCGTACGGCAGGTTTGGCACTAGGCTCGGGTTGATGGTGAACGCGCTGGAGGTGAGCAGAACGGTGTAGCCGTCCGGCGCGGCTTTCGCGACTGCGTCCGTTCCGATGATTGTTCCACCGCCACCCCGGTTTTCGATCACGACTGGCTGCCCCAGGGCGGCAGTGAGGTGTTCAGCCACCGCGCGAGCGACGATGTCTGTGCCGCCGCCGGCCGGGAACGGTACAACCATTCGAATTGTTCGGTTGGGGTAGTCAGATTGTGCGAGAGCGGCAGTGCCGACAAACAGCCCGAGCACAGCGCAAAGCAGCGCAGATTTGTGAAAAGTTTTGAGCATAAAGTGTCTCCTTTGAACAATGGTTACTGGCAGCCTTCGCTGCGATAAAGACCGATGGCGCGCTGCACCGGCTCGTCCGAAACCTGGAGTAGCCGCGCGCCCGAAACCGAAGAGATGCTGTGGCGTTTCCAGATTGGCACTGCAATGATGTCGCCGCGCTCGCAAGCAATCACCTCGCCATCCACGTCAATTTGCCCCCTGCCTTCGCTCGGTGGCCAGGCTTGCGGGTCTTAACCGACCTCTGCAGTCACATCGTGGACGCGACCATTTTCGACAATTCCGATACTGCCGCCATTGAACCGGATGAGTTTCATGCAAGTCTTCCTTGAAAGGGATTTCGATGATCAGGCCGGCGCCAGGAAGCCGGTGACTACGTCCCATACGCTGTTGACGTCGGCCGGCACGCTGTCGTCTCGCCAGCACACTGTACCGTCCGGCCGCACAAGCACGAGCTTCTTCTCATAAAGTGCAGTGGCCCGTTCGTTAACATCCGCACGCTTGAAAGGGATGCCACGTTTCTGCGCAGCCTGTTCAAAAGCCGAAGTGTCCACCGCATTCGGCAGGGCCACCATTACATAGCTGGAGCCGTCGAACAGATCCAGTGTGGATTTGCCCCGTTCCAGCCAGACATGGGGAGCGCGCGCACCTGGCCAGCTGGTTTGGGTGACAATGCGCGGATCATCCGGTGGCTCGGGAGTGTTGTCAGGAACGATGACGAAGGAGTCCGCATAGCGATACCCCAAGTGCAGCCCGGCGGTGTTGAACTGCTTGGAAGTCTGGCGCAGGCGCCGTCCGAACTGCTTGCGCAGCTCATCGGCTTCAAGCCCTTCGTCTTCCAGGCTGTGGGGAGTGACCTTCATCATGGCATCGATACGGTCGGCATTGGAGGCTGCGGCGATGGTGTTGCGCACGCCCACCGGGCGCCGCTCCCACTCATAGCTATCCAGCAGATGCGGTCCGGCCCAGCCTTTGAGCGATGCTGCAAGTTTCCAACCGAGGTCGAATGCGTCGGCAATGCCGGTGTTCATACCGATGCCGCCAGTTGGGCAAAACAGGTGTGCGGAGTCACCTGCAAGGAATACATTGCCCTCGCGAAAGCGGTCAGCAACTGACTGGTGATGTGACCACTGCATGACCTGCAGAATTTCAAACGGGAAGTCAGCGCCCATGGCGTCACGGATCTGTTCCTCTGGATCGCGCTCACTCCCCTCAGGTTCGCAGTCCATGATGTAGTTCTGGTAGTTCCAGACCTCGCCCCCGTTGATGTTGGTGAATACGCCGAATGCGCCTGGGCGGAAGATGAAATACAGGTTGGCCCAGCCCGCCGTTGTCGCATGCTCCAGGAATGCCTTGCTGCGGAACAGGTAGCTCACGTTGCGCCGCATCGCACCCCGGCCTGTGTAGGGAATCCCCAGCGTCGCGCGTATGGAGCTTCGCCCGCCGTCACACGCCACGAGGAACCGCGACCGCACGCGGGTCTCTGCGCCCGTTGACAGGTCCTTTATGAGCGAGGTCACGCCAACTGCGTCCTGCTCGAAGGTGAGAAATTCCCATCCGTAACGCACGTCAGCCACACCCTGGCCGATGACCCAGTCCTTTATGATGGGCTCAAGCGTGTGCTGACCGATCTGAACCTTGTAGTATGGCGTCCAGGCGGACTCTGGCACGTCGGTCCGCATCTCGCGATGCGCGGCCATGTAGTCATCCGGTGAGGCGCTGTCATGGGAATACAGCAGCTTGCCTGACAAGCGAGTCGCAAAAACGATGCGATAGCCGCGATCCCTGGGCAGGCTCTTTTCGACAATCCTGCCATCAAGGCCCAGCCGGCGCCAATACTCCATCGAGCGCGAGCCAAGCAGTGTTGCCTTTGGGTGTGCTGTCGGCTCGGTACGGGTTTCAACCACCATCGACTTGACACCCTTGGAGGTTAGATCGGCCGCAAGTGCCAAACCAGCAGGGCCGCCGCCGATGATTAGTATTGGGATTTCAATGACATCCATGGGTCTCGCGCCTCCTGCCTGAAATGGTTTTTGGTCTGTGGTTTTTCAACGTGCTCAATTAGTGGCCTCTTTTTTTGTGTTTGAAATGGGCTCACCGCGGTAGCAAAGTATCGGCCACAACTTCCACCACTTCAACAGCAACGCGAAGCACCGCAGCAGTGGCCAATCCTCCTATAAGACCATACAAAATTGTTGCGCTAAGACCGGTTATCAGCCCGCTTGCGATGCCTATCAATCCAACCATCAAACCAGCGGCCAGAGCTATTTTTCGACCATACATGGCGGTAAATTTAATGGCAGGGTATTTTTTCATTTGAACAGTTTGCCTTTCAAATTAAGTCTGATTCGAGCATCACGCTGCGCCCAGCAAGTCGCCCCGATACAAAAGCCCAACCAATATGGTGCCCATGCCCTTCGAGTAGCACGCCGCCCTGCCCATTAGAACCTGCGGCATAGAGACCAGGAATTGGAATATCGTCCTTGCCAAGCACCTGAAACTGCGTGTTTACAGCTAAACCACCTTCGGTGATCGTCACGTAACCGCGCACAGGACCTAAGGCATAGAACGGCCCCTGTTGCTCGGCACCCGCTTCGTCTAGAGAAGCTTGAAGTGCCGCTGGCGAAGCGCCGATAAGCTTGGCCAATGCGGCCAGCGTTGGCGCTTCAGCATAGACATCCTTGCGTGAATTGCGGTAATCCTTGAGATATGCGTAAGCAACGCCAGGCGCTGTCGACACGAAGTTAGGCCAAGCCTCCAGCTGCTGCGCGCATGCAGCGTCAAACACAATGAAGCCAAGATTGTCAGGTGTGAGGGGCAGTTGCAGCGCGATATTTTTCATGTCTACCGCAATGCGCTTACCGCGCGGATCTACAAGGACCGCTCCCAGCCGAAAGAGAGTCGGCTCTGGGCCCAATGCCGTGGTGATGAACTTCATCACGAAAGGCCGCATCAACCAATCCGGCAGCAGTCGCCAACCCCAACTGATGGCCCGCGCAAAGATACGGTGCGGTGGCAGTCGGTTCATCCACGAAGGCGGACCTGGCACGAAACGCATTCGTGGCGCGTTGCAATGGCCGCCATTGACGATGCGAGCGCCATGTTTAACAGCGAGTGAAATACCGTCTCCGGTGGACAAGGCATTGACTGGCGCAGCGCTGACGATCTCCGGTCCAAAGAACTGAGACTTCAATTCGTAGCCGCCCGCAAAATCTCCGGCGGCTAAGATGACGGCTCGTTTTGCAGAAAAATTTTCTGTCTTGCCGTTGCTATGGCTGGCCAGCACCCCCGTCACTTTGTCACCATCTCGCAAAAGGTCGGTGACGCGCCAACCGCAAAGAACAGTCACCCCGAGCCGCCGGCACTCACGCATCAGGTGGTAGCCATAAGAACTCGAGCTCGGAACAACATTGTGCATGCGCGGTGCGCGGTGAGGGGGCTCAGGATTAGGTCCGACAAACTCAACGCCCAAGTCCATCAGCCATTGGAGCGTGCCAGGGGACTCGTCCACCAGGATGCGGCGCAAGGCCAGATTGTCGGTGTCGCCCTTGCCAGCATTGAACAGGCCAAGATCTTCAAAGTGCTGATCGGGTCCGTCAACAACCCCAGCGCGACGCTGGTGCGGTGTGTTGCTTGCTGTGAAAGATCCCACCGACCAACCCGTAGTTCCACCGATACGCTCGCCCTTTTCAAGCACAAGCACCTTTCCTCCGGCGCTGGCAGATTCAATTGCAGCTGCCAAGCCAGAGCCACCTGCCCCCACAATAACGACGTCCCAATTTAGGCGGATCATGAGGTCACCTCTTGATGCACTGCGCGAAGTGGCACCTTGTTAAGCGCAGTTCGCGCTGCCGTCTTGCCAAAGACAAGCGCCTTCACCAAAGACGAACCAGTCATGTAGGCTTCGCCATGAAAGCCGCCCACGACCTCTCCAGCAGCAAACAGACCCTCGATCGCCTCGCCATACACGTTCAGCACCGCCATACTGGCATTCACACACAAGCCTGCGTAAGTGGAATTGATGGAGGCTGTGCAGAGATACCCATAAAACGGTGCGGATTGAATAGGGACCAACTCACCGTATTCGTGCGCCAGAGCCTTGCGCTCGAAACGACTGTCTTTGCCTGTTGCGGCTATGTCGGCGTTGTAAGTCTCAACCACATCCTGCAGTATGGAGACATCCAGGCCGGCAAGTGCCGCAAGACCAGACAGGGTGTCAGCCTGGATGATTCGGCCTTTCTTCATGGCCGCGTCGAAGTCGAACGAAGGAACGCCTGGCACGCTTTGCGACATGATACGCTGATCGAAAATTTGCCAAGCTCTCGCTGATGGTTGACGCAATACGGCCATACCAAGCGTTTTGTACGAATGCGATTCCGCAATGAAGCGCTCGGCTTTCAAGTTAACGGCGATGGCGCCGCGATAGACTGGTAACAAGGTGGTGTGTGGCTCCGCGTCATCAACCTCTATGTGACTGCCGAAGGTGCTTTTCACAAAACCAAGGTCAGCAAAACCCGCACCGTGCTCCCAGCCCATCACCATTCCGTCACCTTCATTGCCCTTACCGCCAGCGCGCAACGCCGTAAGAATCTCTGGAACAAAGAGCTTAAGAAGTTTCTCGGACCTGCTAAAGCCACCCGAAGCGAGGATCACACCACAACGGGATGTCACAGTGAATGTCTTGCCCGCAGACTCCATCATTACCTGGTCAATGGGCCCACCGCTGCGACTGCGGCAGAGTCGTGTGGCGCGCGTCCCGGTCATGTTGCTGACATTCGACTGGGCACTGAGTGCAGTGTTTAAAAGACGCAGTGCTACACCCGGGTGGCTAGGGTGACTGCGGGGAACGGATTGTCCGGACGACAGCTGGACCGCCGAGAACACAACCCCATGTCCGCGCAGCCACTCATACTCATTCAATTGTTCATCGACGTAGAGGTTAACCAGCGCAGTATCCGCTTCACCGCCACCTACAGACAACAGATCATTGCGTAAGCGCTGTGCGCTGTCGTCAATGCCCTGCGCGCGTTGTTGCTCCGTGCCGGCAAATGCGAAGGAGCCTCCACTCATGACGGTACTGCCACCTATCGAATCCATTTTCTCAATCATCAGGATTTCGGCACCCAGCGCTGAGGCCTCAAGTGCGGCGCGATGCGCGGCAAGTCCCGAGCCGACGATCACAAGGTCTACTGGTTGTTCTATGTTCATTGATGAGCCTCATTCCACAGGCTGAATTTTGGCGCGCTCGACCACTTCCTTCCAACGTACGAGTTCGCTTCGATAGAAATTGCTGAACTCATCGACGCTTGTGATCGCAGGGTCAGCACCAATTCGCAAAATCTGGGCTGAGATATCTGGCATTCGGAGCACCTTAGTGATAGCTCCGTTCAACGTGGCAAGAACCGCTGAGGGGGTACCGCCAGGCGCAAAAATGCCGGTCCAAGAACTCACGTTATCGTCAAACAAGCCACTCTCACTAGCTGGCAGGACATCTGGCAAGCTCTTGACGGGCTTATTACCCATGATTGCCAGCGCCCGCATTCGCCCACTGGTAATGTGCACCTTGACTGAGGGTAGATCGGCAAACATCACTTGCGTGTCCCCGGCAACCACGGATGCACTTGCGGGAGCGCTTCCCTTGTAAGGAATCAATGTCAAATCTACGCCGGTCTTGAGTTTGAACAACTCTGCGGCTAACTGGGTGGATGTGCCAGCCACAGCGACGTTGATGTCCTTAGGCTTTGAGCGCATGAGTGCCACCAACTCCTTAAGATCCCGCGCCGGTAAGGCAGCATTCACCACAATCACGAAGGGCTGAGAATAAACTTGTGCAACGGGTTGAATATCTTTAATCGGATCGTACGGAACCTTACGAAAAACACTGGGATTCATGGTGATTCCCAGTGGGTCCATGAGGAGTGTATATCCGTCTGCGGGTGCCCTAGCTAACATGCCTTCAGCGATTAGGCCAGCCGCACCTGGCCGGTTTTCAACAACAACAGGCACCTTGAGTTCCTCTGACAAGCGAGGTGCCACCAAGCGAGCTACGATGTCGGTGCCCCCGCCCGCCGCATAACCGATCATGATTCGGATTGGCCGGTCGGGAAAATCTGCCCAAGACACGCCAGGCAGCGCCATCATGGTGCAAATAGCTGCCGTGGCAGCGGTGAAGAGTCTTCTTTTGGTATTGAACATGTTCTCTCCTTGATGGGGTTTTTGATGAATAGGTTCGCGGTCTGCGTCGCTTCAGTTCTGTGGGCTTGCGTTTAACTTATGCTTATTCGGGTTTGATTTGCGCGCGCTGCAACAGGCGTGTCCAACGATCAGTTTCACTCTTGATCCAGTCGTCAAAAACTTGGGGCGTACTGGCCATGGGCTCGATGTTCTGTGCTGCCAGACGCGCTTTGGTATCGGGTGAAGCCAGTGCCTTAACAATTGCCAGATTAAGCTGAGCGATGATCGAGGGCGGCGTTCCAGTCGGCACCAGAATACCCCACCAAGAGCCCAGCTTAGCGTCTGGCAAAGGCGCCCCAGCCTCAGCGAAAGTGGGCACGAGTGGCATCAAATTTGCCCTCTTTTCGCCCGTGATGGCAAGCGCCCGCAACTTGCCCGCAGCAACAAGTGCCTGGACACCCGAAAGTCCGCTTATGACGAAGTCGATTTGCCCAGAGGCAAGGTCAATGACAGCAGGGCCAGCACCCTTATAAGGCACATGTGTTGCCTCGATATTCTGACTGGCTTTTAGCAACTCAGGCACCAAGTGTGTGGTGTTGCCAGCCCCCGCCGAACCGAAAGTCAACTTGCCAGGATTCTTGCGTGCAGCGGCTACCAGATCTGCCAAGGTGCTGTAGGAAGACCCAGCGTTTACCACCAGTACCAGTGGCGCAGCAGCTACCATCGACACCGGAACGAGTTCCGTCCTTGCGTCATAAGGCAGCGTTTTGTAGAGCGCCGGATTGACTGATAAGTTGATGTCTCCCAACAAAAGCGTATAGCCATCGGCTGGCGCCTTTGCAACCGCCTGAGCGCCAACGATAGCGCCAACGCCAGGCCGGTTCTCTATCGTGATGGCTTGCCCGAGCGCCTCACCAAGCGGTTGTGATATCACCCGCCCGAGAATGTCAGTCGGTCCCCCAGCTGCATACGGAATGACCAGTTTGACGGGTTTGGCGGGCCAGGCCTGCGCAAGTAAGGTGTTTGGCGTCAGTGTGGTTGCCCACAGTGCGGTAACGAAGACCATGGCTGCGCGGCGAGAATTAAAAGTTGTCATACAGGTTCCTGAACGGTGCGGTCGAAAACAAAATTTGTGCCGATATCACCTTGCACGACCGGCAGGCTCATGCGGCCCACTTTCTCTATCTCAATGGTGACGGTATCTCCGGCCGCCATGGGGCCTACACCGGCAGGTGTGCCGGTAGCGATCAGGTCGCCCGGATAAAGCGTGGAGGCAGTGGACGCCAGTGCGATCATTTCGCGTATGCCCACAATCAAATCTCGCGTGTTGGCGTGCTGGCGAAGTTCGCCATTGATCCACAGTCTCATGTCCAATTGCGTGGGGTCGCCCACCTCATCCGCTGTCACGATCCAGGGGCCCACAGGTGTGAAGGTGTCATACGACTTTCGAAATACGCGCTCTTCTTTACCGCGAATGGTCATGTCCATCAGGCAGGCGTAACCAAAGACGTAGTCCAACGCGTTCTCTGTTGAGATGTTGCGACCTTCCTTGCCTATGACCACAGCGAGTTCGCACTCATGGTGGATTTCTCGGTTAACAAGTTTCGGCAACACGACTTGATCGCCGGCGCCACACAGCGACGAGCTTGCCTTCAGGAAGTAGCCCTGCACATTGGCAAAGCCGGTGGACTTCATCTCCTTTGCATGGTCGTGATAGTTCACGGGATAAGCCATCAGCTTGTTGGGCCATGGCACAGGCGTTTCGAGTTTGACGCTGGTCAGTGGTTCAGGCTTTGCAGAAGCTGCCAGGTTTTCAATCTGCGAGCGCAGCTTGGCAAAGTTGCTAATCAGTTGATTCATTTCGACGGATGGCCAATCGCCTTTGCCCGCGCCAACAATTTCGCTCACATCGAACACGTCAGTGCCCTTGACAAGGCCAATACGGCCACCGTTGTATCTGACAAGTCTCAAAATGGATCTCCCTGTTGAATTTATTTCAAATTGACTGAGGTCATGCGCTGCCAAGCTTTTGTCGAATCCGGGCGTTACCGAAAGACGCAGATTCAAATGTTGCCATCGCTTTGGTGAAGCGACGCGGGTCTCCGCCCAGCGCCACGGTGATACGCAGCGCCGCGTCTAGGAGGAGCGCGCCAAAGCGCGCCACAGCATCGTCGTCATAGCGCGATGCCAAGCCACTTAGCGTGATGGCGCCTTCTAGCTCGCCATGTGCATTAAAAACGGGCGCTGCTACACCGCCCATCTCAAGTGCGATAGCACCTCGAGAGATGCCCAGCATGCGCTCGCGAACGTGGTCCAAAGTTGGCGCAGGATCTTCACCAAAGGCAGACAGAATCAGCCCACCCGCCCCCTTCGAGATTGGTAGCAAGTCGCCAGGCCTGAAGTGATCCCGTATCGGGTCGGGTGAATCGACTCGGTAAAGGCAAAGCCGGCAGTCTTTAAAGCGCACATGAAATCCGGCGCTCTCATGCGTTGCCTCGACCAGTTGTCGTAGCACGGGAACGATGATGTCCTCGGGACGAACAGCTGCTTGGTACAGTCGACCTAAGCGAAGCGGCGCGGGGCCGATGTGGTAGGCCCCGCTGCGTGTTCGGCCTAGATAGCCCAAGCGCTCTAAGGTCTGTACTATGCGCAACACCGTGCTTTTGTAAAGGCCAGTTCGGTCTGCCAATTGGGACAGTGTCAGTGTGTCAATACCGTCATTGAATGCCTCAAGCAGTGCAAACGCGCGCTCAACAGCTGCGATGGTACGAACTTCAATATCATCCGTGACTGTTTTGATCATGCATGTGTTCCTGTGAATCCTCTGATGCGGTCACTCAAGGCGGCCGCCTGCTCCTGATTTAGTTCGCTGCCTCGCCATGCGACATGGCCGTCGGGTCGGACCAGCGTGAGCGGCGCGCCATACCAAGAGGCAATAGGGCCTTGGTCGTCAGAGCTGGCAACTTGATGGGTCAACGGAACTCCTCTTGACAAGATGGCGTCCATCAAATGTTTAACAGTGTGTGTGGCGCCGCCAGCATCTAACAGCACAAAACCTCTTCCAAACCAGTCTAGGGTGGAGCGACCGTCTGCCAGCCATACATGCGGTGCACGCGCACCTGGCTTGGCCGTTTGCGTGTAGAGCATGACCTCCTGCGGCGCAAGTTCCGGCCAAGGCGCGCCGACGTCATCTCCCAGCGCAAGGTGAACACTGAGGCGTTGCCATTCGCGAAGCATGGAAGTGGTCAGTTCGCTTCCGTTTTCTAGGCGCGCCTGTGGCGGCTCAAGCTGCACTTTTTCACCTTCACCTCGCGTTGCAATCGACGCCAGTTCGAACGGCTCATGCGCCACGATCGGAGAGTCCGCGTAAACGTATCCCATGTCGATTCCGAGCTTGTACCATTCGCGAAGAATGGTCGCAGCGAACCTGCGCCCGATTTCATAACGCTGGCGCGCACCCGCAAAAGTTGGCTCAAGAAATTGAGTATCAGGCTTTGGTGAAAGTGTCCGCAGTAGGTTACCAGAGGCCTCTCGAACTGCGCGTTGGGCCACTGGCCTGCGTTCGGTCTCATAGGTGGCCAGCAATGCATCACCCGACCAACCGCGCAGCGCAGCGTCAAGCTTCCAGGACAAGTCCACCGCATCGGCAATGCCGAGATTCATTCCAAATCCACCCGTTGGTGAAGTCACGTGCGCAGCATCGCCTGCTAGGTAAACTCGACCACGGCTGTAAGCATCAGCTACCAGTTCTCTGCGGGCCCAAGGCACGATAGACAAAATTTCATAAGCTGGGGCATTGGCACCCAAAATGCGGTTGAGGGCAAAGCGCACATCAGCTTCGCCGCGTTCGACTTTCTCTTTGCTACCAATGATTGACAGGCGCCATATGTCGCCGCCATTGATAGCTACCACAGTGGCCCAAGTACCCTCAGGCCCGATAAAGATGTAGCGATATCCCAGACGAACATTGCCATGTCCGGAAAGGCCGGGGCAACGAAATAGAACATTGGTTGTATAAGTCAGTGTGCCCAGCCCACTCATTCCAATGCCTATGTGTTGCCGCACCATGCTAGTTGCGCCATCACAGCCTACGAGGTACTTCGCATGAACGTTTATCACGCCCCCTTTTTGGGTGATGCACGCAGTCACGTGAGATCCATGGTCAACAAAGGACTCCATGTTGGACTCGTAGGCTAGACGCACGTCCGGTTGTGCGGCTGCGAAGTCCCGCAATATCGGGTCGAACATATTTTGTGGACAGCGAAAGCGAGTCTCTGGGCTGGTTGAAGTGCGCCGCTCCTCAGGGCCGCCGTTAGGGGTTGCAAACTCCTCACGGCCCAACTCATAGCCATCGAAAGAGGTCAAGTAGACCATGTCCTGAGGATAGTCCTTGGGATAACCGCAATTACGGATATTGTCAGTCAGGCCCCAACGCCGGCAGAACTCCATGGTCCGCACATTAACGCCATCCATCTTGGGCTGAATGATTGAGCCGTCTGTCTTTTCAACCAGAATCGCTCGAACACCGCGCCAGCCAAGGTCGCCTGCCAGTGAAAGCCCAACAGGACCGCCCCCAACGACAAGCACGTCAGTTTCGACCATTTGATCTTCAGCCCTGTTGGGTTCAACTACACCTCCCGCTTCATTGCCCATGAACCAGTACCCCCGACATGTTTTCGACCCTCAAAAATCCCAAGCGCGCTTGCATGCGCGCATCGGACACTGAAAATAAGGTGCTTCGTGCATCCTTCGCAAAGTGCTGAACAGGAAGCCAGCCAGGCAGCGCCAACACGTCACCGCGCGTCCATGTGATAGTTTGTCCGCCTACACAAGTCTCACCGTTGCCTTCGACCACAGCCACGATTTGATTTTCTGTGCTGCGATGGTTTAACGTCGATGCGCCGGGGGCCAGCATTGTCATAGAGAGCTCCATAGTCAGGAGGTTGGGTGCATCGAGTACGACGCGCGCCATTTTTCCGTTTTGGCATTCGGCCATTTTCGCCAACAGCTGTTTCTCCACCTCTTCCCATGCAAAGCAAAGGTCCTTTGATTGGTTGGCGCGGTCGGGTTCTTGAAAACCCTGCGGCCAGTGCGCCATGAACATCGGTTCCAGCATTTGAACTAAAGGTACGTCCAAAAAGTCGATCCAGTAAGCGTTGATAGGACCGTCGTTGGCGTGGCCGTGCCACATGTTGCCGAGCGTGAGCACGACGTCATTTTTTTTCATGTCCAAGCGCTCACCGTTGACAACGGTGTAGACGTCGGGACCGACCTCTAAGACAAGGCGTAACGCGTTGGGCGAATGATGATGGGAGCGAGCCCGTTCTCCAGGACAGATCATTTGGTACGCGCACACCAGTGTCCGTAAAGTCGCGTAGTGGTTGCCTTCAACCGGGTTGACCAAAAATAAATTACGACGCTCCGCAAGCTCGGTGGATATCAGTGGTGCTGCCGCGTCCAAGCCCGCCTGAGCTTCAGCCCATTTCCAATGGGCGGACTTAAAACTCACGCGTGGTTCCTGCCAGAGCGATGCTTCCTTCTTGTTCCAGCCAGCACGCATTGAAAGACCTTCAAACTCAGGGTTAAGGCTGTCCAAGCCTGCAGAGATATCGAATTTTTTCAGTGTCATAAGCTGCTCATTTCTTTGTTTCTAAAATGTCAAGGGTCGTTCAGTGACGGCCAATAAGGGCGGGACCGTAATCACTTTCTGCCCAAGCGTTTGCTTGTGTTTGAACTGAGCCATGTGGTGCGCAGCCCGCCAAGCAAAGACAATTGCGGGACCCAGCGTGATACCGGGCCCCGGATAAGTTCCGCGCATGACAGAACCCATGTCATTTCCGCAAGCGTAAAGGCCTGGTATCGAAAGACCACCGGCGCCAAGTACTTCGGCATTTAGGCCAGTCGATAAACCCACGGTCGTTCCAATCGTGCATGGCTGTACGGCCACAGCGTAAAAGGGCGCATTTTCGATCGAGCGCATGCACGGGTTGGGCTTTTGATCCGGATCACCATTGAAGCGGTTGAACGCCGTGGCACCGCGACCAAATGCAGTGTCAACGCCACCGATGCAGTCGAAATTGTGAGTGGCAACGCTGCCCGCCAAACCGGCCGGATCCACGCCAATCCTGCGCGCCAGCTCGTCCAAACTATCCGCACGTAGCAAGTACCCCGCATCTAAAAAAGGTTGCAGGCGCGGATACAACGGCTTGATCAGTCCCAGTCCGTAGGTCTTGATAAATCGATGGTCACAGATGAACCAAGCTTGAGGTGGCGTGCCTACTGTAGATGGGGCATGCGTCGATTGGTCGCGATACATGGCCATGACGACGTCATGGTAAGAGTCCGCCTCGTTCGTGAAGCGCTTACCTGCAGCGTTCACAGCGATCAGCCCTGGCTTGCCCCGATCCATGTGGCCATGAATCCAAACAGTCTCGGTACCGTCCGGATTTTTCATGACAGAAGCTGGCGACCAGTAAGCCGGACTTTCAACGTTTTGGCTAAGCTCTGCACCTATCGCTCGCGCCGCTCGAATGCCTGCGCCCTTGTTGCCTGAGAAAGTCAGTGAGTGCTGATGCGGAAAGTCAGCCATTAACGCCCGCCTGGCATCCATGTCCTGTGCAATACCACCGGTGGCTAAAACCACGCCACTGTGCGCGCGGAAAGCTTGAGGCCCAGCAGGGGTCTGCACGATAGCGCCAGTGACTCGCCCATCTTCTCGCACCAGCTCCAAAAGTGAATGGTTCACATGCATCGGAACACCGGCCTTGATGAGGCTCAGCATGAATCGGCCTACAAGCGCATTGCCAATCAATAGCCGGGTGCCACGCGGATGCGACAGGCGAGAGATTAGGTGCGGTACCACCGTGGCTAGCGTTTGTTTCAAAGCTCGCCATGAAGCGTATGGCCGGAGCAGTACCTGCACATCTCTTCGCCCAACCATCATGCCGCCAAAGGTGAGATAGATGGGGCGCGGTGGGCGCAGCATGGCAAAGTGCTTGCCCAGCAGTCGACCATCAAAAGGCAAGGTTGCCAAGTTTCGCCCATAGGCAGAGCCGCCTGGCGCGTCCGAGTGGTAATCTGGATTCATCGCGTGCTGAAAACGCACATCTGTATGTTGTTCAAGAAAGTCCAGTGCGTCTGAGCAACTTTCTAAGTAGGCACGCATCAAGGGTTCGTCCAGACGCTCGCCCAATTCGTTTCGCAGGTATCGCCATACATTTTCGGCAGGCTCTTCATGGCCATTGCGCGCAATGAGAGCAGCCCCGGGCACCCAAATCGAACCTCCGGATGTGGCGGTGGTTCCGCCCAACAAGTCAGACGATTCACATAGCATTGCCTTCATTCCGCAAGCAGATGCCGACAACGCCGCCATCAACCCTGCGGCACCTGAACCAAAGACGAGCATATCCGTTTCTGCGTCCCAGTGGGTACGTGCAGCGCCCTTTGAAAACTCCGCCGTCAAGGGGTCACCCTGTCAATAATTCCAGACCGCACTTTGTTGATGTCATCCGCGGCACGCAACCCCATGACAGAAGACTTGATCAGGCCGCCGATGTAGCCAACAGCACTTCCGACGGGGCCACCTTCCAGCCCACCTGTGGTGGCGCCTGCAGCGTAAAGGCCGCGGATCGGTTGACGATTTTTATCAAGCACACGGGCTTGGCCATCAATCAGAATTCCCCCCATGGTGTAAGTCACACCAGCGCAGGCGGGCAGTGCGTAGAAAGGTGATTGGTCAATGCGGTAAGCTTCGAATTTCGAGGTTGAGCGAGGTGGACTTAAGGCCTCTAATCGGCCGGACGAAACAGATTCGTTGTACCGTGCCACGCTTTCTTCAAGGGCTTGCGCGTTGATGCCCGAAAGCTTTGCCAGCGCACCCAACGAGTCGGCCATGTGCACAGTGCCACCATCTTCGTGCAGGCGAGGGTTGGGCGCCTGCATATTGAACGTACCCCGCTCCTCCCATATTTTTTTATCTGCGATGGCAAAGGTTCCCAATGGGTCGGCTTGCGCTGCAATCGCGTTGGCCATGCTAACGCCGCCATGCCCTTCATCGGTGAACCGCTGCCCTGAACGGTCCACCAAAATACCCGCCCCCGCTACGAAGTCAAGCCACAAGTGAGGCCAAAGTTTTTCATTGCTGAAAGCATCGGCAGAAAGGATGTGCCCATAAAAACCGCGCAGTGCCGTCACTTCAGCCCCGGCTTCACGCGCCATGCGCAAGCCATCACCCAAGCCCGTTCTGGCATTGCGCTGAAAGACCTTGTCTGGGGCCCTTGTGATGGCCTCAGCAAGAAGTTCAGGCGATGTCTGAAATCCGCCATCAGCAACAACGGTAGCCGCAGCATCAACGCTAAATTTCCCGCCAGTGGCGTTATCGCCATCGAGTCCCACGCAAACTGCGCCGTTCATGCGCAATCTTGTTGCACGCATGCCTCGAATTACCCGGCCGCCAGTCTTGTTAAGTACCGCCTCGAGTGTGCGAAGCAACAGATCGCCGCCACGTCCTTCCCATCCGCGATTTTGCGGGTTCAAAGTGGGTGGTGCCAAGGTAAAGTCGTGGTAAGCCTGAGCGCCCCGTACGAAGCGTAAACCCTGCGCCTGCAGCCAGCGAACAGCGCTCAGTGCATCGCTTGCAACAGCATTCGCCTGTGCGGGTTCAGCGGTACCGCTTGTTGCATCGTAGATGTAGCGCTCCAATTCAGAGGTCGGTGTTGTCACGCTGTTGAGTGCACAATGAAAAATGCCTGCTGTGAGGCGCGAGTTGCACAGGTATCGGTCCTCTGTAGACCGTTCAAAGACCAGTACATTCGCTCCGCCTTGAGCGGCACGCGTTGCAGTCACCATGCCAGCGATGCCACCACCGATCACTGCGACGTCGCACTGTAGACTTTTGAAATCATTCATTGCACTTTATTCTCCAAACTTACGAGCAGTTATTGCCGTGCTAACTTCGCTTCGCGTTCAGGGCAGCCATGCGCGTCTTTCACCGCTTGGCAGCATTCAACGGGTGTGCAGTACTTGTTAGGAAATGATCTTGCCGCTTATAGCGTTCATTGGTAATGTCATGCGACCCTTTTCTTCATCGACGGTTTGTCACACCCTGTCTCTTA
>JAVLFR010000133.1:0-9246 GCA_046052785.1 Limnohabitans sp.
GAAACGCCCCCCGAGCCTGACTCCCCAACTCCGCTTTCAAAGCCCCAAGGTTGCGCCCTGTCCCAAGTTGACGCCCATGCTCATCCACCACACGGAAGTTCATGAACAAATGTGGCGGCAACATGTCCACCTTAAAGTCCGCACGCTTCACATCCACTTGCGTGGCGTCGCGCACCCGCTTGAGCAAGGCATCCACCAAAGGTCCAGAGCCAAACACCGTGTCTGCCGACAAAGCCTCGGTCAACCGTGCCGCGCTCTCGGGCAGCGGCACTAGGCGCGAGCGAGGCCGTTGGTGCAAGGTTTTGAGCAAGGCATGAATTTTTTGATTCAACATGCCTGGCACCAGCCACTCGGCACGCTCCTCGCTCACTTGGTTCAGCACAAACAGCGGCACGGTCACGGTCAGGCCGTCTTTGGCGTCGCCGGGCTCATGCAGGTAGTCGGCCGCGCAGTCCACACCGCCCATGCGCAATGTTTTGGGAAACGCTTGTGTGGTGATGCCCGCCGCTTGGTGGCGCATCAGCTCTTCGCGGCTCAGGCACAAGAGCTTGGGCTGGCGTTTGACCTCTTCGCGGTACCAATGCTCTAGCGTGACCAAGCTGCACACATCATCAGGCAGCTGCTGGTCGTAAAACGCGTAAATCAAAGCGTCGTCCACCAACACGTCTTGGCGGCGCGATTTGTGTTCGAGCTCTTCCACTTGCGCAATGAGTTTTTGGTTGGCCGCGAGGAACGCCAGCTTGGTATCGAGCTCGCCTGCCACCAATCCTTCGCGAATGAAAATTTCGCGCGCCCCCACCCTATCTACTTTGCTGTAGCTCACACGGCGGCCGCTGTAGACCACCAAGCCATACAGCGTGGCGCGTTCGAGCGCTTTGACCTCGCCCGCTTTCTTTTCCCAATGCGGGTCGAGCAATTGTTTTTTCAGCAGATGGCCGCCCACCTGCTCGAGCCACTGCGGCTCCATGGCGGCAATGCCACGGCCAAACAAGCGTGTGGTTTCCACCAGTTCGGCCACCACAATCCAGCGGCCTGGTTTTTTGCGCAAGTGCGCGCCAGGGTGGCGGTAAAACTTGATGCCGCGTGCGCCCAAATACGCCTCATCGTCTTCCAGCTTGCAGCCCACGTTGCCCAGCAAGCCTGCCAACATCGACAGGTGCAGCTGGTCGTAACTGGCGGGCACGCTGTTGATGCGCCATTTGTGTTCGGTCACCACTGTGAGCAACTGCGTGTGCGTGTCGCGCCACTCGCGCACGCGACGCACATTGATGAAGTTTTGGCGCAGCAGCGCTTCGTATTGGCGGTTACTCAGTTTGTGTTCTGTGGGCACGCCTGTGGTTCCCACCTTCACGGCCATCTGCTGCTTCATGCTGGCAGGCAGATGCGGCTTGCCACCGCGTGAGTTCTCTAACCACTTCCACAGGTTGAGGTAGCCGCTAAATTCACTGCGGTCATCGTCAAACTTGGCATGGGCTTGGTCGGCCGCGGCTTGCGCTTCCATCGGGCGGTCGCGCACGTCTTGCACACTCAAGGCCGAGGCAATGATGAGCACCTCGTCCAAAGCATTGCGCTCGCGCGCTTCCAAAATCATGCGGCCCACGCGGGGGTCCAGTGGCAGTCGCGACAGCTCGCGTCCCATCGGCGTGAGTTCGTTGTCGTCATCCACTGCGCCGAGTTCGCTCAGCAGCTGATAGCCATCGGCAATCGCTTTGGGGCGAGGTGCTTCGAGAAACGGAAACTGCTCTACGTTGCCCAGATGCAGCGCCTTCATGCGCAGAATCACCCCCGCGAGCGAACTGCGCAAAATTTCGGGGTCGGTGAATTTCGTTCGGCCGTTGAAATCCGCCTCCTCATACAAGCGAATGCAAATGCCGTTGGCCACACGGCCACAACGGCCTGCGCGTTGGTTGGCTGCGGCTTGGCTGATGGACTCGACCATCAGCTGCTCCACCTTGCTGCGCCAGCTGTAGCGCTTGACACGTGCCTGGCCTGCGTCAATCACATAGCGAATGCCAGGCACGGTGAGTGAGGTTTCAGCCACGTTGGTGGCCAGCACGATGCGCCGTCCGCCGCGGGTATCAAACACGCGGTCTTGCTCAGCGGTGGAGAGCCGCGCAAACAGGGGTAGCACCTCGGCGCTGCGCATGACGGGGCTGTGGCTCAGGTGCGCGCGCAGGTGGTCAGCGGCTTCGCGAATCTCGCGCTCACCGGGCAAGAACACCAAGATATCGCCCTGCTGCGAGGGGTTGCCCCACAGTTCGTCCACGCTGTCGGCAATCGCGTTGTTCAAGTCGTAGTCGCGCTTTTCTTCAAATGGGCGATAGCGCATCTCCACAGGGAAAGTGCGGCCCGAGACCATCAACACGGGCGCAGGCCCTTTGGCTGACGCAAAGTGCTGCGCAAACCGATCTGCATCAATCGTGGCCGAGGTGACGATGATTTTTAAATCGGGTCTGCGCGGCAAGATTTCGCGCAAATAGCCCAGCAAAAAATCGATGTTCAGGCTGCGCTCATGCGCCTCGTCGATGATGATCGTGTCGTAGGCTTTGAGCAACGGGTCATTTTGCGTTTCAGCCAACAAAATGCCGTCGGTCATCAGTTTGACCGACGCGTCTTTGCTCAGTCGGTCTTGAAATCGCACCTTAAAGCCCACCACCTCACCGAGCGGGGTTTTGAGCTCTTCGGCAATCCGCTTGGCGACCGAACTGGCAGCGATACGGCGGGGTTGCGTGTGGCCGATGATTTGTTTGCGCTGGCCAGGCTTGGCGTTGGGCCCTAGCTCCCGCCCTTGGCCGCGCCCCAGAGCGAGCGCCATTTTGGGCAGCTGCGTGGTTTTGTCCGAGCCTGTTTCGCCGCACACGATGACCACTTGGTTGGCCTGCATGGCAGCCATGATTTCCTCTCGTCTGGCCGAGACGGGCAAGGATTCTGGGAATTCAATCTCAAAGGGAACGGGGGTGGACAAAACAGGCGGTGAACTTGGGTGACAATCCGCAATTATCCCCGTCCGGCTTGCACCGAACACGTCCAACCCCTGACCCGCCACAAACCCGCCTCCATGTCTGCTGTTTTTGACTTCACCTTTGTGCCTTGGTTCCGTTCGGTGGCGCCCTATATTCACATGCATCGCGGCAAAACCTTTGTCGTTGGCATTGCAGGCGAGGCCATTGCAGCCGGCAAGTTGCCCAACTTGGCCCAAGACTTGGCACTCATCCAAAGCATGGGCGTGCGCATTGTGTTGGTCCACGGCTTTCGCCCACAGGTGAACGAACAGCTCGCGGCCAAAGGTCATGTGCCGCAATATTCACACGGCATGCGCATCACCGACGGCGTGGCCCTCGACTGTGCGCAAGAGGCAGCTGGACAACTGCGTTACGAAATCGAAGCCGCCTTCAGCCAAGCCCTGCCCAACACCCCCATGGCAGGGGCCACCGTGCGCGTGATTTCAGGCAACTTCATCACCGCCCGCCCCGTGGGCATTTTGGATGGTGTGGACTTTCAACACTCAGGCCTCGTTCGCAAAGTCGACGTGGCGGGCATTTCGCAAACGCTCAGCGCAGGCTCGATGGTGTTGCTCTCGCCGTTTGGCTTCTCGCCCACTGGCGAAGCCTTTAACCTCACGATGGAAGAAGTGGCCACCTCGGTGGCGACCGCTTTGCAGGCTGACAAACTGATTTTTGTCACCGAAACACCCGGCATTCGCATCCACCCTTCAGAGCCCGCCAGTGAAGACAACCCCATCGACACCGAGTTGCCTTTGGATGCCGCCAAAAAACTGCTGGCCACCCTGCCTCACACCACCGATCCCTCAGACATCGCTTTTTATTTGCAGCATTGCGTGAAGGCCTGTGAAACAGGCGTGGAGCGCAGCCACATCTTGCCGTTTGCCGTCGACGGCTCGCTGCTGCTGGAGGTCTACATGCACGACGGCATTGGCACCATGGTGGTCGATGAAAAGCTCGAAGAGCTGCGCGAAGCCACGCATGAGGACGTGGGTGGCATCTTGCAACTGATTGAACCATTTGAAAACGATGGCTCGCTGGTCAAGCGCGATCGCAATGAGATTGAACGCGACGTAGGCCAATACACCGTCATCGACCACGATGGTGTGATCTTTGCCTGTGCTGCGCTCTACCCCTATCCCGAAACCAAAACTGCCGAGATGGCGGCCCTCACGGTGTCCCCCCAGTCACAAGGCCAAGGTGATGGCGAAAAGGTCCTCAAGCGCATCGAGCACCGCGCACGCAGCAAGGGATTGGAGAGCATTTTTGTGCTCACCACGCGGGCCAAGCATTGGTTCTTGAAACGTGGCTTTGTGCAAGCCGACCCCGATTGGCTGCCCGAGGCTCGCAAGCGTAAATACAACTGGGACCGCAAGAGCTTGGTGTTGGTGAAAAAGCTCTAAGCGCTGCGCTCACGCCTCGCTGTCGAGGGGTTCTAGGCTTGGCTTGGCACGCCAGAGATGCAGCGTCGTCAACAAGGCCAAGAGGCCCAGCGCCACAAATGCGACAAATGACCAATTGGCGATCGAGCCCCCCAAAAAAGTCCAGTCGATCTTGCTGCAATCGCCGCCGCCCTTAAAAATCATGGGGATGGCGCGTTGCAAGGGAAACGTCTCAATCATGCCGTAGAAGTCGCGACCACACGAGACCACTTCAGGCGGGTACCACTGCAGCCAGGATTGGCGAGCCGCCACATACGCGCCCCCCACGGCCAACAGCACCAAGCCGCTGCCCACGCCCAACGAAGCGGGGCGAGACGAAAACACCAAGCCGAGACAGGCCACAAGAACCATCAACACCATGACGTAGCGCTGGACGATGCACATCGGGCACGGCTCCAATCCGACCACATGCTGCAAATACCCGCCAAACAACAACAACCCCACACACGCCGACAAGATGAGCCACCACATGCGGCGAGGATGATTCAAAAGTTTTACAAGCACAAGCATCTCCGAGAGGGCAAGTTTCGATTATCGCTGTGAAACAATCAGGGCTTGGTCAAATAACCAAAAAAACCAGAGATAAGCCATGACCCTCCGCACACCGCAGCTCGCCGACACACCTCGCCTAGGACAGTTCGTCAACCAACTCGACGCCTTGCTCAAAGCCAGCACCGACGAAGCCGCTATCTTGACGCGTGGCAAAACCCTGCTGTCCGAGTTGGTGGCCCAAGACGATTGGCTGCCCAACGAATTCGCCCAAGTCAACCCCGAGCGCTACCAACAGTTCTTGCTCTATGCCGACCCCGACGACCGTTTTTCGGTGGTGAGCTTTGTGTGGGGCCCAGGTCAATCCACACCCATCCACGACCACACGGTGTGGGGCATGATCGGCATGCTGCGCGGCGCTGAGCTGTGCCAGCCCTTTGCTAAAAATGCGCAGGGCCATTGGTTGGCGAGCGGCGAGCAAGACCGACTTGAAGCGGGCGATGTTGAAGCAGTCTCTCCTACTCTTGGCGATGTGCACCGTGTGTGGAATGCTTTTACAGACCAACCCTCTATCAGCATTCATGTCTACGGTGCCAACATCGGCAAGGTCAGCCGGCATGTGTTTCATGAAGACGGCACAGTCAAAGAATTTATCTCTGGCTACAGCAATGCCCAGTTAGAAGCGCCGCTTGAGTCGCCCCCCAGCGCCGCTGAGTTCCCCGTCGCCACTTACGCCCAAATTCGCAACATGTTATTGCAGCGCCAAGAAATTGCCATCTTGGATGTGCGCGAAGAAGACCCCTTTGCCCAATGCCATCCCCTGTTTGCGGCCAATCTGCCGCTGGGCCGCATCGAAGCCGATGCCTGGACGCGTCTGCCTCGCTTGGACACCTTCCTCGTGGTGTACGGCAACGCCTTGAATGGCGAAGACATCGCCCTGCCCGCTGCGCGCACCCTCAGACGCATGGGCTACACGCAGGTGCATTTGCTCAGCGGCGGCCTGCAAGGCTGGCAAGACGCGGGGGGCGAAGTGTTTCGTGATGTCAACGTGCCCAGCAAATCGTTTGGGGAGTTGGTCGAGTCCAAGCGCCACACCCCCTCGCTGTCCGCACAAGAGGTCAAAGCTCTGATTGAGGCCAAAGCCAATGTGGTGGTGATGGACGCACGCCGTTTTGACGAATACCAAACCATGAGCATACCGAGCGGCATCAGCGTGCCAGGGGCCGAATTGGTGTTGCGCGCGCGCGCCCTAGCACCCAATGCCACCACCCGCATCATCGTCAACTGTGCGGGGCGCACACGCAGCATCATTGGCACGCAGTCGCTCATCAACGCGGGCATTCCCAACCCCGTCAGCGCGTTGCGCAACGGCACGATTGGCTGGACGCTGGCAGGCCAAGCCTTGGTCAAAGGCGCCAACACACAGTTCCCCGACGTCGACGAACCCTCGCGCGCCAAAGCCGCTGCCAGCGCCTTTGCTGTGGCCATGCGTGCAGGTGTCAAGCGCGTGCGCTTAGACGAGTTGCGCGCCATGCAAGCCGATGCCACACGCACCACCTATTTCTTTGACGTGCGCACGCCTGAGGAATTTGCCGCGGGCCATGTGGCTGGCGCACGCAGCGCCCCAGGCGGCCAGTTGGTGCAAGAGACCGACCACCAAGCCGCGGTGCGTGGCGCTCGTCTTGTGCTGTGCGACAGTGATGGCACACGCGCGAACATGAGTGCCTCGTGGTTGGCCCAAATGGGCTGGGAAGTGTTTGTGTTGGTGGGCCTCAGTGCCAAAGATTTCTCCCACACCGAGGTGCTGCCTTTGCGCTTGCCCGATCCACAAGGCCAGGTCAAATCTGTGGATGTGGCCCAAGTCAAAGCATGGCTGGCGGATCGCAACAGCCACACCGTGGTGCTCGACTTCAGTACCAGCGCGCAATTTATGCAAGGCCACATTCACAGTGCTTGGTGGGTGCTGCGCACCCAGCTCAAAGACTCGCTCACGGCCGCACACAAAGGGGCACGTTATGTCCTCAGCTGCCAAGATGGCAAGGTCTCACGCTTCGCCGTCGCAGAGGTGCAGGCCTTGGTCAAAAAAGGGGTCGAGGTGGTGTGGCTCGAAGGCGGCAATGCGGCATGGTTGGCCGCAGGTGGCAAGCTCCAAAGTGGCGATCACCAAATGGCTGTGGCGCGGGTGGACCGCTACCGCCGCCCCTACGAGGGCACCAACAACCCGGTGGAAGCGATGCAGGGCTACCTTGATTGGGAGTTTGGCTTGGTCGAGCAGCTCGCACGTGATGGCACACACCACTTCAAGGTCATCTAGGCACCCACCAGGCCAAGCGTTTTCAAAAATTGCTACAGTCTCGACTTTCGAATTCAACCTATATTTCAGAGAAGTACCCCCATGTCACGCACCGTTCAATGCATCAAACTCGGCACCGAAGCTGAGGGCCTCGATTTGCCCCCCTACCCAGGCGAGTTGGGCAAACGCATTTATGACAGCGTCAGCAAGCAAGCTTGGGCCGAATGGATCAAGCAACAAACCATGTTGGTGAACGAAAACCGTTTGAACTTGGCCGACCTGCGCGCCCGCGAATACCTCAAGCGTCAAATGGAAAAACATTTCTTTGGTGACGGCGCGGACGCGGTGCAAGGTTACGTGCCCCCAAGCGCCTGATCGCGGTTGATCCTGCGTGACGGGTCAGCCCTCATGGCACGGTTGCAGCAGTTGGTGCCATACCCAAGCCAGCTTTGACGAGCTGGCTTTTCTACGTCTGTGGCACGACTGGACGGCAGATGCCCAACGCCCCACACACCTCCATGTCGTGGCGCACACCGTGGCGCCTTTGCAAGCCCATGCGTTGCTTCATGTTGCGTCTGCACACCCCGCGCTGCTGCCGTTGGCGCAACAACTGGCCTCGCAATGCTGGGGCTTGTTACCTGGCCTACATCGCTTGCGCTTTGCGCTCAGTGCCAACACAGATGACAGCCTGGCCTTGACCCTTTGCGTGGGTCCTCACGATGCCTGGCCCGAGTTTGCCAAGGTACTGACGGCCCACCCTACGGGCCCTTGCCCAGTTCCGCCTGACACGGTTGCGCTGGGCGAGCGCACCGTGACCGTGATCGGCGCAGGCCTGGCTGGCGCCGGCACGGCACGCGCCCTCGCCGAGCGCGGCTGGCAAGTGACGGTGCTCGAGGCCGGTGCTGCGCCTGCATCGGGCGCCTCGGGTTTACCGGTGGGGGTGGTCGCGCCGCATACCTCTCACGACGACAGCGGCGTGTCACGCCTCTCACGCGCCGGCTTGCGACTGATGGAGCACACCATGCGCGCGCGGCTGACCGAGGGCGTCGACTGGGGCAGCACAGGCGTGCGCGAACGCCGCTTACCGGGCAAAACACGCCGCGGCGGTGTGCCGCTGAGTTGGTTGCATGAACACGCCCACACCTCGATCGACTGGACACACCCAGCGCCCCCCCCCGCGCCAGACGATGCATATTGGCATCCGCGCGGCGCGTGGCTCAGACCTGCACCCTTGGTGCGTGCCTTGCTTGAACACCCTCACATTCGTTGGCAAGGCCACGCCCAAGTGGATGCGCTCAAGCGCTTAGACAACGCATGGCAGGTGCGACAAGGTGGCACGGTTTTGGCCGAATCATCCCGCGTGGTGATCGCTGCAGGCCCTGGCTCTGCAGCCCTCATCGCCACCGCCACTGATGATGGCAGCGCCCCTCGCATCAACCCATTGCGTGGGCAAATTTCTTGGGGCTTGATGGCGCATGTGCCTGAAGGCTCGCCCTTGCCCGCCTCACCCGTCAACGGCCATGGCAGCTTTGTGCATCACATTCCCTCACCCCATGGCCCCGCTTGGTTCATGGGTGCCACCTATGACCGCCTGCACGCGCACGACCGCGTGCGCGACGCCGACCATGCCGACAACCTAGAACGCCTCAAAGCCTTAGAGCCAGACACGGCAGAGGCCCTGGCCCCGCTGTTTGCCACGATTGGCAGCGATGCACCCCGCGTGCACGGCTGGGCGGGGGTGCGCTGCGGAGTGCACGACCGCCTGCCCATGACGGGGCGCGTGCCCAACACGCCCGAGGGGCTGTACATGAACACGGCCATGGGCTCGCGAGGCTTAACACTGGGTTTGTTATGTGGTGAATTGCTGGCCGCACAATGGCAGGGTGAGCCACTGGCGATTGAGGCACGGTTGGCTCAGTTTTTAGAGGCCACACGATTCAGGTCCAATGCGTGAACCCATGAATTGACACCTATGCCACCCAACTCAACACCCACCCCACCCGATACCGCGTTGTCGATA
>JAVLFR010000134.1:0-17247 GCA_046052785.1 Limnohabitans sp.
CGCAAGATTTCGGTGGACTCGGCCACCATGATGAACAAAGCCCTTGAAGTGATCGAGGCGCGATATTTGTTTGGCTTACCCCCAGAACGTTTGGAAGTGGTGATTCATCCGCAAAGCATCATCCATTCAATGGTCATGTATCGGGACATGTCGGTCGTGGCCCAACTTGGTACGCCAGATATGCGTGTGCCCATTGCCTATGGTTTGAGCTGGCCAGAGCGCATGGAGTCTGGCGCAAAAGCTTTGGACTTCCATGCCTTGTCACCTATGACCTTTGAAGCCTTGGATGACCATGGCCATTCAGAGCGCTTTGCAGGTATTCATTTGGCTTGGGATGCATTGCGTGGCCCGCGTGGTACCACGGCCGTCCTCAATGCTGCCAACGAAATTGCGGTGGCTGCATTTCTGGATCGGAGAATTCGCTTTGACCAAATTCACGCTGTGAATCAACATTGCATGTCGCACCTCTCGCCAACGCCGCCCCATGGCTTGGATGATTTGTTGGACTTGGATGCGCAAGCCCGCGCCGTGGCTCAAGACGCTGTGCGGTTGTTGGCAAACTAAGCCATGACGCTTTTGGCTTTCTTGCTCGCTCTGGGGGTGCTCATTACGGTGCACGAGTGGGGTCACTACCGTGTTGCGGTGGCTTGCGGTGTGAAGGTCCAGACGTTTTCTATTGGTTTTGGCAAACCCCTTGTGCGCTGGAAATCACGTCAGCCGCACGCAGGCCAAGAGACCGAGTTTTGTATTGGCCTGATTCCTTTAGGTGGTTACGTCAAAATGCTTGACGAGAGCGAAGGCGAGGTGTCACCCAAGGATGCGCCGATGGCGTTTAATCGCCAAACTTTGTGGGTAAGGTCAGCCATCGTCTCGGCAGGACCATTGGCCAATTTTCTATTGGCGGTGAGTTTGTATGCGTCCACTTTTTGGCTCGGGCAATACGAAACGCAAGCCATATTGGCGGCCCCCATTGCGGGCTCTGTGGCAGATCAGTCTGGACTGCGCAGTGGTGACCAGATTTTGCGTGCTGGCACATCAGCCGATGATTTGCAAGACATGGCATCGCTGGATAGTTTTCGCTGGTGGCTGCTTCAGCAAGACGACAGCCCCGTTTATTTGGAAGTTCAATCGCAAGGCAAACAAACCCCTCATCTGTTGCGGGTGGCAGCGTTGCAAGACGATGGCGCTCCAACCGATGGCAATACTTGGCAGGCGCGAGGCTTGACTGGCGCCTGGAGCCGGGCTGTCTTGGGCGATATACAAGCTGGATTACCCGCTGCTGCCGCAGGTCTACAGCGAGGTGATGAAGTGTTGCGCATAGATGGCCAATGGGTGAGTGACGGCAATGCTTTACGAACTCGGGTGCGAGCTAGCGGTGAGCACCTTCGAGAGGCGCCACAAATTTGGGACATCTCTCGCGACGGTCGACGTCTGCAGATTGAAGTCAATCCCGAGCGCGTCAAGGACGGGGCACAACACATTGGTCGTATTGGGGCACAAGTGGGTGAGCCACCAGCGAAGGTCTGGGTGCAATATGGGGTACTTCAGGGTATTCAAAAAGCCATGTCCAAAACATGGGAGGTGGTCGTCATGACGCTTGACATGTTGGGTCGATTGATCACCGGTCAAGCATCTCTCGATAACCTGAGTGGACCGCTGATCATGGCTGACTACGCGGGACGTTCTGCAAGTTTGGGGCTTGGTGCTTATTTGAGTTATTTGGCTCTGGTCAGCGTCAGCTTGGGCGTTTTTAACCTGCTGCCGCTGCCAGTGCTCGATGGCGGGCACCTGTTGTATTATCTTTACGAGGCATGCACAGGTCATCCACCATCGCCGAAATGGCTTGAAGCCTTGCAACGCTTTGGAGTGGCATTCATTGTGGCACTGATGGTTTTTTCTCTTTTTAACGATGTGGTTCGCCTGGGTTGGCTGCCATGAGTCTTACTCTATCTCTCATGACTATGCAAATTTCACAATTTCGTCGCACCACATTGGCTCAAGCCAGCGCATTCCTTCTAGGGGCCTTATTGGCATTCAATGCTTTGGCGGTCTCTCCTTTTCCTGTGCGTGACATTCGCGTGGAAGGTTTACAACGTGTAGAGCCCGGTACTGTTTTTGCCTCTATCCCGTTTCGCGTGGGTGAGGACTACACCGACGAAAAAGGGGCCGCTGCCATTCGCAGTTTGTACGCGCTGGGCCTGTTCAAAGATGTTCGCATCGAAGTCAATGGCGATGTGTTGGTTTTGATCGTCGAAGAGCGACCCAATATCGCGCAGGTGGAATTTATAGGAACCAAAGAATTCGACAAAGATGTGTTGCGCAAAGCCTTACGCGACATTGGCCTGTCTGAAGGTCGTCCTTTTGACAAAGCGTTGGCCGACCGTGCTGAGCAAGAGTTGAAGCGCCAGTATGTCAACCGTAGTTTGTATGGCGCTGACATCATCACCACTATCACGCCTGCTGAGCGCAATCGCGTGAATTTGTCATTCACTGTGATCGAGGGTGATTTAGCCAAAATCAAAGAAATGCGCGTCGTGGGCGCCAAGGCCTTTGATGAGTCCACACTGCTATCCCAATTTGACCAAAGCACGGGTAACTGGTTGAGTTGGTACACCAAGTCAGACCGCTATTCACGCACTAAACTCAATGCGGACTTAGAGATCTTGCGTGCATGGTATTTGGCGCGTGGTTACTTGGAGTTTCGCATCGACTCCACCCAAGTGGCGATCTCGCCCAACAAGCAAGATATCAGTATCACCATCAATGTCACAGAGGGCGATCGTTTTGTGGTCTCTGAGGTGGTCATGGACGGCTACTACTTGGGTAAAGACGACGAATTCAAATCATTGATTGAAATTCAGGTGGGCAAAGCCTACAACGCCGATGAAGTGACAAAGACCACCAAAGCGTTCAACGAGTACTTTGGCAATTTTGGTTTTGCATTTGCACGCACCGATGTGCGGCCTGAAATTGACCGAGCGACCAATCGCGTGAAACTGGTGTTGGTGGCCGACCCCGCCCGCCGTGCTTATGTGCGTCGCATCAACATTGTGGGGAACAACCGCACGCGAGATCAAATCGTGCGCCGTGAATTTCGCCAAACCGAATCATCCTGGTACGACGGCGAAAAAATTCGCTTGTCTCGTGACCGAGTGAACCGTTTGGGCTACTTCAAAGATGTTGAAGTTGATACCCAAGAGGTCACATCGACACAGGATCAGGTGGATCTGAACGTCAATGTGGTTGAAAAACCAACCGGCATGTTGACGCTCGGTGCAGGCTTTTCGAGTGCGGAAAAAGTCACCTTGTCGTTTGGTATTCAGCAAGACAACGTGTTTGGTTCAGGTCACAACCTGGGTTTGCAGGTCAGCACCAGCAAATTCAATCAGTACTATGTGCTCAACACCACTGACCCTTATTTCACCGAAGATGGTGTTTCACGTACCGTCGAGTTGTATCACCGTTCAAGCAAGCCCTACATTCAGCAAGGCGGTAATTACCGCATGATCACCTCTGGTTTGGGGTTGCGTTTTGGGATTCCTTTCAGTGAATTGGATCGTGTTTTTGTAGGCACCGCCGCAGAACGAACTGAGTTAGTGCCTGGCACCAATATGTTGGGCGTGCATGCTCGTTTATGCCAGCAGTTTGGATGTGTCGCTTCAAACGTGCCTGTCACCCTGGGTTGGGCTCGTGACAGCAGAGACAGCTACTTAAACCCAAATAACGGCAAATTTGTTCGTTTGAACTCAGAGTTAGGCGCGATGGGTGATGCGCGCTACGCGAAATATGGTGGGCAATATCAACAATACTTCCCAATCACCAAACAATACACCTTCGCATTCAATGCCGATTTGGGAATTGGCAAGGGCTTAAATGGTCAAATTTTGCCGTTCTATAAAAACTACTATTCTGGTGGTTTGGGTTCAGTGCGCGGCTTTGAGCAAGGAACTCTCGGCCCTCGTGATATCACTGGACCTGTGATCGGTGGCGCTAAAAAGGTCACGGTGAACTCAGAGTTTTTGTTGCCATTTCCTGGCGCAGGCAATGACCGCTCACTTCGCCTTTACGGCTTCTACGACATGGGTAATGTCTACGGTGAGCATGAAAAAGTTGACTTCACCCAATTGCGCACCGCCTTTGGCGCTGGCTTGAGTTGGGTCTCTCCGATGGGTCCTTTGCGTTTCGCATGGGCCAGGCCAGTTCGATCCTTCCCAGGGGATAGAATTCAAAAACTTCAATTCCAAATCGGGACTTCTTTCTGATGACCATGTTCACTCGTCAAATCTATGTAGCAGCTGTGCTGGGCTTGGCTGCATTTTGTGCCCAAGCTGATGAAATTCGAATTGGGTTCATCAATACTGATCGTATTTTCAAAGAATCAAACACGGCTAAACAAGCGCAAGCCAAACTAGAGCAAGAGTTCTCCAAGCGTGAGAAAGATCTTGTTGAAGCCGAAAAATCTTTGAAATCTGCCGTTGAAAAGTTTGAGCGTGAAGCGCCCACTTTGTCTGATTCGCAACGCTTGTCGCGCCAAAAACAACTGGGTGAACAAGACCGCGATTTCCAGCGCAAGCGTCGCGAGTTTCAAGAGGAGCTCAACGCGCGAAAAAATGAAGAATTTCAACAAGTTCTCGAACGCGCCAACCGCGTGATCAAGCAAGTGGCTGAAGCTGAAAAATATGACCTGGTGTTGCAGGAAGCTGTGTACATCCACCCCAAGCACGACATCACCGACAAAGTGCTCAAGGTCATCAACGCCGCTAAGTAATCTGCCGTGGCGCTGCGTCTCGGCCAGATCATCGACACTTTGGGTGGCCGCCTCATAGGCGATGCGCAACGCCTGATTCATAAACTCTCGCCGCTTGACACAGCTCAAGCCGATAGCCTCAGCTTTTTAAGCAACCCCAAATACCAGTCGCAACTGCTGACCACACAGGCAGCTTGCGTCATTGTGTCGCCGTCAGTGGCGGATGCCACAGTTGCTCGCATGGCCCTGATCGTGGCAGAGGATCCCTATTACTACTTTGCCCGTCTCACTCAGATGTGGCGGCAACACACGCGTGTGAGCGAAGCGCCTTTGGTTCACCCCACTGCGGTGATTCATCCCTCGGCCCATGTGCATGAATCTGCGCGTATTGGGCCGCTCTGTGTCATCGAACGGGGGGCGCATATCGGTGCTAACACTTGGCTCAAATCTGGCATCACCGTGGGCGAAGATTGCCGAATTGGCGAGAGATGCATTGTTCATGCCGGCGTGGTGGTGGGTGCAGATGGTTTTGGATTTGCGTTGTTCGAAGGCCGGTGGGAAAAAATTGAGCAACTCGGTGCTGTGCGTATTGGCAATGATGTAGAAATCGGTGCCAATACCTGCATTGACCGAGGTGCTTTGGATGACACGGTGATCGAAGATGGGGTGAAGCTCGATAACTTGGTTCAAATTGGTCACAACGTCCATGTCGGGGCGAACACGGCCATGGCCGGTTGTGCGGGCGTGGCGGGAAGTGCGCGCATTGGTGCCAATTGCACAGTGGGCGGTGGAGCCATTGTGCTGGGGCATTTGCAGTTGGCCGATGGTGTGCATATTTCGGCGGCCTCTGTCGTCATGCGTTCGATACATCAGCCGGGTCAGTACAGCGGTGTGTTTCCCATCGACGACAATGCTTCTTGGGAGAAAAATGCGGCAACACTGCGCCAACTGCACCGTTTGCGTGACCGCATCAAAACGCTTGAATCAGCTTTAGAAAGTCAAAAAAAATGAGCATGGACATCCACCAAATTTTGAAACAACTGCCTCACCGGTACCCCTTTTTGTTGGTCGACCGTGTGTTGGCGTTGGAAAAAGGCAAAAGCATCAAAGCGCTCAAAAATGTGACGATCAACGAGCCCTTTTTTGGGGGGCATTTTCCGCACCACCCCGTGATGCCAGGCGTTTTAATTTTGGAGGCCCTGGCTCAAGCTGCGGCCTTACTCGCCTTTGATACTTTGGGCGCAGCCCCCGATGACAAGACGGTGTATTACTTTGCTGGCATTGATGGTGCACGCTTCAAGCGTCCTGTCGAACCTGGCGATCAACTGATCTTAGAAGTAGAACTCGACCGCATGAAGGCGGGTATTTTTAAATTCAAAGCCCGTGCCAAAGTGGGCGATGTGGTGGCCAGTGAAGCTGATTTGATGTGCACCATGCGCGCCATCGCCTAGGCTTCGTTAACAAATTCACAGACGATGAGTCGCATTCACGCCACTGCCATTGTGGACCCCAAAGCTGAACTCGATAGTTCAGTGCAGGTGGGGCCTTACACCCTCATTGGGCCCCATGTTCGCATTGGTGCGGGTACTTCCGTGGGCCCCCATTGTGTGATCGAAGGCCATACCACGATTGGCCAGGACAACCGTATTTTTCAGTTCAACTCGCTGGGTGCGATTCCGCAAGATAAAAAGTATGCGGGTGAGCCTTGCGAGCTGATCATGGGCGATCGAAACACGGTTCGCGAGTTTTGCACATTCAACATCGGCTCCCCTGGCGATGCAGGCGTGACCCAAGTCGGCAATGACAACTGGATCATGGCCTACGTCCACTTGGCCCATGACTGTGTGGTGGGCAACCACACTATCTTTGCAAACAGTGCGCAACTGGCAGGCCACGTCCACGTGGGTGACTGGGTGATTTTGGGCGGCTTCACGGTGGTGCATCAGTTTGTACGCATTGGGGCGCACAGTTTCACGGCGATGCACTCTTTGCTATTTGCAGATGTGCCGCCATTTGTGATGTGTCAAGGCCAGCCTGCGCAGCCGCGTTCGATGAACTTTGAAGGCTTGCGTCGACGTGGGTTCTCGGCTGAGCGCATCAGTGCAGTCAAGGCCATGCACAAAGCTTTGTACCGCGATGACTTGACGCTGGAGCAAGCCAAAGAGCGCATTGCTGGTTTGACCCAAGACAAGCCAGAGGCCGCACCCGATGTAGCCCTGATGTTGGACTTCTTGAATCAAACCTCGCCGCAACGCGGCATCATTCGTTGACCCCATGACCAGCGCCCTGTCTTTCTCGCTGGTTGCAGGCGAGGCCTCGGGCGATTTGTTGGCGGGCCTTTTACTGAGTGGACTGCGCAGCAAATGGCCGGACATGCGCAGTGCAGGGATAGGTGGTCCAAGCATGGCGGCGTTTGGTTTTGAGCCTTGGTGGCCATATGAAAAACTTGCCGTGCGTGGTTATGTGGAAGTGTTGCGGCATTACCGAGAAATCGTAGGCATTCGTCATCAGTTGCGTGAAAGGTTATTAGCGAATGCGCCCAGCGCCTTTATTGGAGTTGATGCCCCAGACTTCAATCTTGATTTAGAACGCGACCTCAAAGCCCATGGCATTCCCACCATTCATTTTGTGTGTCCCTCTATTTGGGCGTGGCGTGCCGAGCGGGTGGAGAAAATTCGACAGAGCGTCAACCATGTGCTGTGCATCTTTCCGTTTGAAGCCGACCTGCTCGCCGAGTCCAGCATTGACGCCACCTATGTGGGCCATCCTTTGGCCAACACCATTCCCGATGTGCCGGACCGAGCCGCGGCACGCGCAAAACTTGGGTTAAGTCAAGACGCTACGGTGGTGGCATTGCTGCCGGGCAGTCGCAGCTCGGAGATCGGGTATTTGGCGATTCGCTTTTTGCAAGCTGCACAACTTATGGCCCAACAGCAACCCGGCTTGCACTTTGTGTTGCCTGCCATGCCTGCCTTACGAGCGCAGATTGATGACATCGTCAAGGACATAGGTGGGGTGCCCAATCTCCAGGTACTTAGCGGCCAATCGCACACTGCCTTGGCGGCTTGCAATGTCACCTTGATAGCCAGTGGGACCGCCACTCTTGAGGCCGCCTTGTTCAAGCGGCCCATGGTGATTGCGTACAACATGAATTGGCTCAGCTGGCAAATCATGCGCCGAAAAAAGTTGCAGCCCTGGGTTGGCCTGCCTAACATTTTGTGTCGAGACTTTGTTGTACCTGAGTTGCTGCAAGATGCCGCATCACCTCAGGCGCTCGCGCGCGAGGTGATGCAGTGGCTCGATCACCCGGCTGAAGTCGCTGCTGTTCAACAACGGTTTGCGCTACTCCACGACACGCTGCGGCTAGATACACCCGCACTGGCTTCACATGCGATCGAAAAAGTTCTTGCGCGCTGAACAAGTGCCACTGATTTGGGACGCCCCAGGCTTGATGGCAGGGGTGGATGAGGCGGGTCGCGGTCCATTGGCAGGGCCTGTGGTTGCCGCTGCCGTCATCTTGGATGATTTGAACCCGATTGTTGGCTTGGCAGACTCCAAAAAGCTCACCGCTTTGCGGCGCGAACGTTTGTTTGACGAGATTCGCGCCAAGGCTTTGTGCTGCTCCATTGCCGAAGCAACGGTGGAGGAAATTGACACGCTCAATATTTTGCAAGCTACCCTCTTGGCCATGCGTCGCGCAGTGGAGGGCTTGCGTTTGAAGCCTACCAAGGTGTTGGTGGATGGCAACCGCTTGCCTGTGCTCGATGTGTTGGCCGAGGCGATTGTCAAAGGTGACAGCAAAGTTCAAGCCATCTCAGCCGCATCCATCTTGGCCAAAGTTCACCGCGATCGTTGGTGCCAGGAGATCCATCGACAGTACCCGCAATATGGATTTGATGGCCACAAAGGCTATGGGACGGCGGCTCACTTGAAAGCTCTTAAAGAACACGGTGCTACCCCTTGGCACCGCAAATCATTCGCGCCAGTGGCCGAGGTATTGAAATGAATTTGATCACCTCGCGTGACAACCCGTTAGTGAAGGACCTGCGCCGTTTGTCGCAGGACAGCACGGCATACCGTAAGTTGGGCCGCGTGTGGCTCGAGGGTGATCATCTGTGTCGTGCCGCTCTCTCACGAGGTGTCAAGCCCGAGCATGCAGTGTTCACGGAATCGCTGTGGGCCACAGCACCGCGTGAATGGACGCAAGCGGCCGAGCGCAACACGGTGTTGCCCGATGCCTTGTTTTCAGAAATCAGCAGTTTGGAGTCTTCCGCCAAGATGGGTTTTGTGCTGGTGGCGCATGATGTGCGCGACTTGCAAGTTGCCACACCCACCGTGGTGCTGGATCGTGTGCAAGACGCGGGTAACGTGGGTTCTATTTTGCGCAGTGCCTCGGCCTTTGGTTTCAAACAGGTATTGGCCATCAAAGGTTGCGCTGCTTTGTGGTCACCCAAAGTTTTGCGCGCAGGCATGGGCGCACATTTTGGTTTGCATTTGGTGGAAGGCTTGGCGGTGGAAGATTTGACTGCATTGGATATGCCGTGGTTGGCCACCAGTTCGCACCAAGGTCCTTTCTTGCATACTTTATTGGCCCAGGCCAAGCTTCCCATGCCGTGTGCTTGGCTTATGGGCCACGAGGGGCAAGGTGTGTCGCATGCTTTGGCTGAGCGAGCGGCCTTGCATGTGCGTATCGCCCAACCCGGTGGGGAGGAGTCACTGAATGTGGCGTCGGCAGCCGCTCTTTGCATGCATGCCAGCGTGACCTGCCATCTGACTTAATTCGGCAGCTCACACTCGGGGAAAACCAGTGCCTCGGATATAATGGGTGGCTTTCCCGCATCAACCTGTACGCCCCAGCTCAAACCTAGGCAAATTCCTCGAACAAAGCAGCCAAAGAGACCTGTTCTCTTGTGAGCGCTGAGGCGTACCCGAACTATTCCGGAGAACCCAGTGCTTTTGTCTCTTCAGGGAACCTTCCCGCCCGCCATTTTGGCGCTCGCAGACGGCACGGTCTTTATCGGCAACTCGATTGGAGCCACAGGCTCCACCGTCGGCGAAGTGGTGTTCAACACCTCACTCACCGGCTACCAGGAAATCCTCACTGACCCCAGCTACTGCCAGCAGATCGTCACTTTGACTTACCCGCATATTGGCAACTATGGCGTCAACTCGGAAGACATCGAATCTGACAAAGTCCATGCTGCTGGTTTGATCATCAAAGACTTGCCTTTGGTGACCAGCAACTTCCGATCTGGCCAAACCTTGTCAGCTTACTTAGCGGATGCTGGCACGGTGGCTATTGCCAACATTGACACCCGTCAACTCACTCGCATTTTGCGCACCAAGGGGGCGCAAAATGGCGCGATCTTGGGCTTGGCCAAAGGCCAACAGGTCACGCAAACCTTGATCGACCAGGCTGTGGCAGCCGCTCAAGGGGCACCCCATATGGCTGGCCTCGATTTGGCACAAAAAGTCACCGTGTCGCAGCCTTATGAGTGGACACAAACCGAGTGGACTTTGGGTGAAGGTTACGGCAACTTGACTGCGCCCAAGTTCCATGTGGTGGCTTATGACTTCGGCGTGAAGAAAAATATCTTGCGCATGCTGGCCGAGCGCGGTTGCAAAGTCACGGTGGTGCCTGCCAAGACACCCGCAGCTGACGTGCTCAAACACCAACCCAACGGCGTCTTTTTGTCCAACGGCCCTGGCGATCCTCAGCCTTGCGACTACGCGATTGCTGCGGCCGCCGAGTTGATCGAAACCGGCATTCCCACCTTTGGTATTTGCCTGGGGCACCAGATCATGGCTTTGGCCAGCGGTGCCAAGACCTTCAAGATGAAGTTTGGCCACCACGGTGCCAACCACCCAGTCAAAGACCTCGACTCAGGTCGCGTCTCCATCACCAGCCAGAACCATGGTTTTGCCGTGGACGAAAAATCATTGCCTGCCAACTTGCGTGCCACACACGTGTCTTTGTTTGACGGGACCTTGCAAGGCCTGGCCCGAACCGACAAGCCCGCGTTTTGCTTCCAGGGTCACCCCGAAGCATCGCCGGGTCCCCACGACATTGCTTACCTCTTTGACCGCTTCATCAACCTGATGGAGACAAAATAATGCCTAAGCGCACTGACCTCAAAAGCATCCTCATCATTGGCGCTGGTCCGATCATCATTGGTCAGGCCTGCGAGTTCGACTACTCTGGCGTGCAAGCTTGCAAAGCTTTGCGTGAAGAGGGTTACAAAGTCATCCTGATCAACAGCAACCCAGCCACGATCATGACTGACCCGGCCACGGCCGACGTCACTTACATTGAACCCATCACCTGGCAGACGGTCGAAAAGATCATTGCCAAAGAGCGCCCCGATGCCATCTTGCCCACCATGGGTGGCCAAACAGCGCTCAATTGTGCTTTGGACCTGTGGCACAACGGTGTGTTGGCCAAATACAAGGTTGAGTTGATTGGCGCGACGCCAGAAGCCATCGACAAAGCCGAAGACCGTTTGAAGTTCAAAGACGCCATGACCAAAATTGGTCTGGGTTCTGCTCGATCAGGCATTGCCCACAGCATGGAAGAAGCTTGGGACGTACAAAAGAGTTTGGGTTTTCCCACTGTCATTCGTCCCAGTTTCACGCTGGGCGGCACAGGCGGCGGCATTGCCTATAACCCTGAAGAGTTTGAAATCATTTGCAAGCGCGGCTTAGAAGCCTCGCCTACCAACGAGCTTTTGATTGAGGAATCGTTGCTGGGTTGGAAAGAGTACGAAATGGAAGTGGTGCGCGACAAGGCGGACAACTGCATCATCGTTTGCTCGATCGAAAACTTAGATCCCATGGGTGTGCACACCGGTGACTCCATCACCGTCGCCCCCGCGCAAACCTTGACTGACAAGGAGTACCAAATCTTGCGTAATGCCTCTTTGGCGGTGTTGCGTGAAATTGGAGTGGATACTGGCGGCTCGAACGTTCAATTCTCGATCAACCCCAAAGACGGCCGCATGGTCGTCATTGAAATGAACCCACGCGTCTCGCGTTCATCGGCCTTGGCATCCAAAGCCACTGGCTTTCCGATTGCCAAAGTGGCGGCCAAATTGGCCGTGGGTTACACGCTCGATGAGTTGCGCAACGACATCACGGGCGGTGCCACGCCTGCGTCGTTCGAGCCATCGATCGACTACGTGGTCACCAAGATCCCGCGTTTTGCGTTCGAAAAATTCCCCACCGCTGACAGCCGCTTAACGACCCAAATGAAATCAGTGGGCGAGGTGATGGCGATGGGCCGCACCTTCCAAGAGTCCTTCCAAAAAGCCCTGCGTGGTTTGGAAGTGGGCGTGGATGGGATGAACGAGAAAACTCAAGACCGTGAAGTGCTTGAGAAAGAACTCGGCGAGCCAGGCCCTGACCGCATTTGGTATGTTGGGGATGCGTTTGCCATGGGCCTGAGCGTGGACGAGGTATTTGCTCTGACCAAAATCGATCCCTGGTTTTTGGTGCAAATCGAAGAAATCGTGAAGATTGAACTAGAGGTGGAAACCACGACGCTCGAAGCCATCACGGCTGATGAGTTGCGTGCTTTGAAAAAGAAAGGGTTCTCGGATCGCCGTTTGGCTAAGCTACTCAAGACCACAGAGCACGTGGTACGTGCACGTCGCCACGAACTCAATATTCGCCCTGTTTACAAGCGCGTGGATACCTGTGCGGCTGAGTTTGCCACTGACACCGCTTACCTGTATTCTTGCTACGAAGGTAATGGCAATGCTTTTGGCACGGGTGAAGCGGAGTGCGAAGCTGAACCGACCCAGAACAAAAAAATCATGGTGCTGGGTGGCGGTCCTAACCGCATCGGCCAAGGCATTGAATTTGATTACTGCTGTGTGCATGCCGCGCTGGCCCTGCGCGAAGATGGCTTTGAGACCATCATGGTCAACTGCAACCCCGAGACCGTTTCAACTGACTACGACACCTCTGACCGTTTGTACTTCGAGCCATTGACACTCGAAGATGTGCTCGAAATAGTTGACAAAGAAAAACCAACAGGCGTGATCGTGCAATACGGGGGTCAAACGCCATTGAAGTTGGCGCTTGATTTGGAAGCCGCTGGTGTGCCCATCATTGGCACCAGCCCCGACATGATCGACGCGGCCGAAGACCGTGAGCGTTTCCAAAAACTTTTGCACGATTTGGGCCTGCGACAGCCGCCCAATGCCACGGCGCGTACTGAGTCCGAAGCTTTGGAGAAAGCAGCTGCCTTAGGTTACCCCTTGGTGGTTCGTCCCAGCTATGTGCTGGGTGGTCGCGCCATGGAAATCGTGCATGAGCAACGTGATCTCGAGCGCTACATGCGCGAGGCGGTCAAGGTGTCACATGACTCGCCGGTGCTCTTGGATCGTTTTCTGAATGACGCCATCGAGTGTGATGTGGACTGTTTGCGTGACCCCGAAGGCAAGACCTTCATCGGTGGCGTGATGGAACATATCGAACAAGCAGGCGTGCACAGCGGTGACTCGGCCTGCTCATTGCCGCCTTATTCTTTGTCAGCCGAAACCGTGAGCGAACTCAAACGCCAATCCGCCGCGATGGCTGGTGCTTTGCACGTGGTCGGTTTGATGAACGTGCAGTTTGCGATACAACACGTGGACGGCCAAGACGTCATCTACGTGTTGGAAGTCAACCCACGCGCCTCACGCACTGTGCCGTATGTATCCAAAGCGACTGGTATTCAGTTGGCCAAGGTTGCTGCACGTTGTATGGCCGGTCAAACTTTGGCGTCGCAAGGGATCACCAAAGAAGTCACGCCGCCATATTTCAGCGTCAAAGAAGCGGTGTTCCCTTTCGTGAAGTTTCCTGGCGTGGACACCATCTTGGGTCCCGAGATGAAGTCCACGGGCGAAGTCATGGGCGTGGGTAAAACCTTTGGTGAAGCCTTTGTGAAAAGCCAGTTAGGCGCTGGCACCAAGTTGCCACGTCCGCGCGATGCTGATGGCCGCTCCACGGGCAAGGTCTTTATTTCAGTGAAGAACAACGACAAGCTGCGCGTCATCGAAGTGGCACGACAGTTGGCCGTTTTGGGCTTCGAGATGATGGCTACAAAGGGGACGGCGGCAGCGATTGTTGAAGCAGGTGTGGCGTGTCATGTGGTCAACAAAGTGACCGAAGGTCGGCCCCACATTGTGGATGCCATCAAGAACAACGAGGTGGTGTTGGTTATCAACACCGTGGAGGAGCGGCGCAATGCCATTGCCGACTCACGCTACATTCGCACCTCGGCTTTGCTCAACCGAGTGACCACTTTTACCACCATTGCGGGCGCAGAAGCGGCGGTGGAGGGCATGAAGTACTTGGACAAGTTGGATGTCATTTCTGTTCAGGAAATGCACGCCCAACTGGTCGGTAATTGAGACGGCTAAAGGAATAACAATGAGTACAGTACCGATTACCAAACGTGGCGCAGAGAAGCTCAAAGACGAGTTGCACAAGCTTAAAACTGTTGAGCGCCCCTCTGTCATCGCAGCCATTGCTGAAGCGCGAGCTCAAGGTGACTTGAGCGAGAACGCGGAATACGATGCGGCGAAAGATCGCCAAGGCTTCATTGAAGGGCGCATTCAAGAAATTGAAGGCAAATTGTCGGTGGCCAAAATCATTGATCCTGCTGAGTTAGATGCGGGCGGGCGCGTGGTTTTTGGTGCCACCGTGGCCTTGGAAGAGGAAGAAACAGGTGATCAAGTCACCTACCAAATCGTGGGTGAAGACGAAGCCGATTTGAAACTCGGCCTCATCAACATCAGCAGCCCGATCGCCCGCGCCTTGATTGGCAAAGAAGAGGGCGATGTGGCTGACGTGCAAGCGCCTGCTGGCGTGAAGCGCTACGAAGTGGTCAAGGTCTCTTACCTCTAACTTCGACACATGGTGCGGTTTCAGGTCTTCATAGCTGCGCTTTGGTGGGGCAGCTTGTGTACGGTGGGGTTCATGGTGGTGCCAATGCTGTTTGTGCATTTGGAAACTACCGCCTTGGCCGGCCAAATGGCAGCCAAGTTGTTCACGGCCCAATCTTGGCTGTCTCTCGCGTGTGGCTTACTGCTTTTGGCAGCGGCTCAACGTGTGCGTCTCGATGGCCTGCACGCCCCCTCACCCTGGGTGATTGCAGGTATGCTCTTTGCCTTATTGCTAGAAGTGGCTGTGAAGCCCCACATCATGGTCCGTGACCAATTAGCTTTGTGGCACAACCTGGGGTCTGCGTTTTACCTGCTGCAGTGGATGTGCGCTAGCAAGGTCCTGGGGGCAGTTTGCTTGGTTCGCTCTGAGCCCAACATTGCAATAGAGTCTGAGTAGGCCGATTAACCCAGTGTGCGTTTTTTGAGTGAAATCTTTTTCGGTTTGGCGCGTTTGACTTGGCCGCCTGATGTCAGGCGTTGGTTGCCAAGTACGCGCAAAGTTTTCACTTCTGGACGCTGGCCGCCTCGGCTGCTGTACTTCAGCACTTTGACATCGCGCGGGCCCGCCATCCGATCTTCATCGGCGGCACGTTCTTTTTCAGGGCGCGGGCGCCACAGCACAAACAGTTTTCCAATGTGCTGAATGGGCGCTGCGCTGAGGTGCTCTGCCAAGGCCAAAAACATTGTTTCCCGCGCTTGCCGGTCATCCCCTAAGACGCGAATTTTGATAAGGCCATGGGCATTGAGCGCCATGTCGGCTTCTTTGATCACTGCAGGCGATAAACCATCGTTGCCGATCATCACAACGGGGGTTAAATGATGCGCCTCGGCGCGGTGGATTTTGCGTTGAGCAGGGGTGAGTTGTATTGCGGACATGGGGGTATTATCCCCGCTCGCTCAAAGGGTTGAATTGAAAGCTAAAACTAAAAGCAAAAAGGTCAACAAAACATGGTTGAACGACCATGTGAACGATACCTACGTCAAATTGGCACAAAAAGAAGGCTATCGTGCCCGTGCGGCCTACAAGCTCAAGGAAATTGACGAGCAACTCGGCCTCATTAAGCCGGGCCATGTCGTGGTCGATTTGGGCTGCGCACCTGGCGCTTGGTGTCAGTACCTGCGTCGACGCATGTCGCCCACTGGTGCAGCGTCCGGCACGTTAAACGGTGTCATCATCGGTTTGGATGTTTTGCCAATGGAGCCCGTGGAGGACGTTAGCTTTATTCAAGGTGACTTCCGTGAGGAGGAGGTCTTGTAGAGTCTGGAATCCGCCTTGCAAGGGCGTCTTGTGGAGGTGGTGGTCTCCGACATGGCGCCCAATTTGACGGGCATCGAGTCGACCGATGCCACGCGCATTGCCCATTTGATTGAACTGGCCGTTGATTTTTCGAAAAAACACCTCAAAGAAGAGGGCGCTTTGGTGGTCAAGCTTTTTCATGGCAGTGGTTACAGCGATTTGGTTCAGCTGTTTAAAGCAACATTTCGCGTGGTCAAACCCGTCAAACCCAAGGCCAGTCGGGACAAATCAAGTGAAACCTTTTTGGTAGGAATGGGCTTGAAAAGTCGCGTTTTAGCAAATCCTTGAAATTCATAAGGCCTGTGCACGCGAATAAAGCCCTTTAAGCGCTTGAAACGCCTAAAATCAAGCCCATCTCAGTACATCTCGTACTATTTTTATTTCGGAGCCCACATTGAATAATCAATGGTTCTCAAAAGTCGCTGTTTGGCTGGTTATCGCTTTGGTGATGTTCACCGTCTTCAAACAGTTTGAAACACGCCCAGGCGCTGGCTCTGGTTATCTTGGCTATTCTGACTTTCTTGAAGAAGTTCGAGCCAAGCGCATCAAGACCGCGACCATCCAAGAAGGCCAAGGTGGCACTGAAATCACGGCCATCACCAACGATGAGCGAAAGATTCGCACAACGGCCACCTACCTTGACCGTGGCTTGGTGGGTGACCTCATCGCCAATGGCGTCAAGTTTGACGTCAAGCCCCGCGAAGAAGGTTCGCTGCTCATGACCTTGCTGGTCAGTTGGGGGCCAATGCTTTTGTTGATCGGTGTGTGGGTGTACTTCATGCGCCAGATGCAAGGCGGTGGCAAGGGCGGCGCATTCAGTTTCGGCAAAAGCAAAGCCCGTATGCTGGACGAGAACAACAACCAAGTCACATTTGCCGATGTGGCGGGTTGTGATGAAGCCAAAGAAGAAGTCAAAGAAGTCGTGGACTTTTTGAAAGACCCTCAACGCTTTCAAAAGTTGGGTGGACGCATTCCCCGCGGCTTGTTGTTGGTGGGCCCTCCAGGCACTGGTAAAACATTGCTGGCCAAAGGCATTGCAGGCGAAGCCAAAGTGCCTTTTTTCAGCATTTCTGGTTCAGATTTTGTTGAAATGTTTGTTGGTGTGGGCGCAGCACGCGTGCGCGACATGTTCGAGAACGCCAAAAAGAACGCGCCTTGCATCATCTTCATCGACGAAATTGATGCAGTGGGTCGCCAACGTGGCGCTGGGGTGGGCGGCGGCAACGATGAACGCGAACAAACCTTGAACCAAATGTTGGTTGAGATGGATGGCT
>JAVLFR010000135.1:0-6522 GCA_046052785.1 Limnohabitans sp.
TTCATGCCGCCCACGAGCCCTTGGAAGTCATGCAAAAGGCCAGCCTGGCGCGTCGCCACGCCCTCATCGCCGAAGCCCAAGCCTTGGGCGCCGCCCCCTCGCTGCGTGTGGATGCGGTCAAAGCTTTGCAACAACGCTGGCAAGAAGAAGCCCACGCGGTGGTGCTGGAGCGCAAGCTGGAGCAAAAGCTGTGGGATGCTTTCCGTCAACCCATTGATGAAGCATTTGCCCGCAAATCATCGGTGCGCGAGCAATCGCAAGCGGCGCTCACGCCCCATGACAAAGCCGTGCTCGATGCCGCCAAGGCTTTGGAATCTGCCACCGCCAAAGGCGATGCCGCCGCCATTCGAGCGGCCATGCACCTGTTGGAACAAATCGCTCGCGGCGAAGCGGTGGCGCCTGTGGTGGCGCCCGTCGTCGCAGCTTCGCCCACTGCACCTGAGGCCGCACCTGCTGTGGCCGAGCTGGCAGCAGAGGCAGCTGCCCCGACGGATTCAGGCGATACCGACTCCAACCCAGAAGATGCCAGTGCACCAACTTCTGCAGAGTCCAGCCCAGAGCTGTCCGCAGAGCCCGTGGCTGAAGCGGCGCCTGTCAAACCCAAAGCCGCGCCTCGTCCCGTGGTCGCTGTGCGTGGTGATGACCGACCCGGCCAAAAACGCACCGAGTCCGCCCCTGCGGGGCGTGGACGCGATGGCAAGCCTGGCGGTAAGTTTGGCGACAAGCCAGGCTTTGGTCGTGATAGCGGCCGTGACGCAGGCCGAGAAGGTTTTGCCCCACGTGGCCCGCGTTTGGGTGATGCAGCTTTTCGCGCCCAACGCTTTGCTTTGGAGTCTGCACAAGACGCGTTACGCCGATTGGCCGCACAAGCCCACGGCGAAGTGCTGACCCAACTCATGCACGCCTGGGAAAAGCGAGATGCCGCCCAAGTGCCGACAGCACAAGCCATTGGTAGCAAGTTAAATGCTGCCCAGCGCGCGCAATGGGTGCAAGCCCTGGGCGCCCAGCCGCGAGGCGAAGCGGTCACGCCATTGCTGCGACTCGAAGTGGCCGCCGACTTGCCTACGCCTGCGGCTCAAATGGATGCGCGTCGTGCTTTGCAACTGCAGATGCTCACGCGCCGCAACGACCCATCGCCCCAAATGACATGGGCGGCAGATGCGGCTCAGGTCTTGGGGGGGGCTTACGACGAAGCCTCAGCGCGTCGCTTGCAAGCGGCGCTGAAAGTCTTGCTCAAGCGCTAAGCCTGCCAAGGTCACATCACAAGCTAAGGGGTGTTCAACGGCAGTCGTTGCAGACCTTGGCTGGTGTGGGTGGCGCGTTGGCGCTGCCAACGCACCACCTCAAGGCGCGGGGGCGTGGCCTCGGCATGCCAGTCGCTCAGTACCCAGCGGCTCAAGCCCTGACCCAAATCGTGCACCGCAGGTTGGTGGGTGTGACCATGAATCAACACGGAGGCCTCGGCGGCTAGCAGCCAATCAACGGCGGCGGCATGGTCTACATCGGCGTAATCGGCAAGGGCTTTGTTGTGCTTGCGCGCTTCGCTTTGGTCGCGCACATGGCGGGCATAGGCCTGCCGCTCAGCCAAGGGTTGGGCTAAAAAATGGGCTTGCCATTCGGGCTGGCGCACTTGGGCGCGAAACGCCAGGTAGTCATGGTCTTCGAGGCACAGAGCATCCCCGTGGCTCAGCAACAGGCGGTTGGGGTTGGCGTGCTCATCCGCGCCAAGGTCAAGCACCGTGGGGTCGCTCAAGGCTTGCATGCCCGTGGCCTTGAGCAATTCAGGGCCCACCAAAAAATCGCGGTTGCCGCACATGAAAAAAACCGGCATGCGCTGGACCGTGGCTTTGAGCACGTCCAGGCATTGCTGGGCAAAGGGGTCAGGGTTGTCGTCGCCCACCCACACCTCAAACAAATCACCCAAGATGAACAACGCGTCTGCAGGCGTGTGTGCCAAGTGCTGCGCCCAAGCGTCAAAGGTGGCGCGCTGCCGAGCGTCGAGGTGTAGGTCTGAGATGAAGTCAACGCGCTGCCACTGCGGCGGCGCTTGCAAGCAGGCGACAGGCTGGGGCAGCGGGGTTGACACAGGGTTTAAAGCGCAATCGCTTTGTCGATGATCACGTCTTCTTTGGGGACGTCGTCATGAAAGCCTTTGCGGCCAGTTTTGACGGCGGCGATTGTGTCGACGATTTCCTGACCCGCGACCACTTGACCAAACACCGCATAGCCCCAGCCTTGCATGCTGGGGGCGGTGTGGTTCAAAAACTCGTTATCCGCCACGTTGATGAAGAACTGCGCGGTGGCAGAGTGCGGGTCAGACGTGCGCGCCATGGCCAATGTGTAGTGCTTGTTTTTCAGGCCGTTGTTGGCTTCGTTGTCGATGGGGGCGTCACATTCTTTTTGTGTCATGCCCGGCTCAAACCCGCCGCCTTGCACCATGAAGCCAGGAATCACGCGGTGAAAAATGGTTTTGTCGTAGTGGCCTTTGTTCACGTAGTGCAGAAAGTTTTCCGCGCACTTGGGCGCTTTGTCAGCATCGAGTTCGATGGTGATGACGCCGTGGTCCAAGATGTGCAGTTCGACTTGTGGGTTGCTCATGGTGTGTTTCCTTAAGTTAGAGAGGCGGTCTTGTGCTTGTTAAAGCAGGCTGGCCGATTGAATGATGATGGGCGTGCGCGGCACGTCCGATGGGAAGGGGCCGCCAAAACCAGTTTGCACAGTTTTGATTTTGTTCACAGTCTCCATGCCTGACACCACTTTACCGAACACGGTGTAGCCAGGTTGTTGGGGCGTGGGGTCTAAAAATGCGTTGTCCACCACGTTGATAAAAAATTGCGAGGTGGCCGAGTTGGGCACATTGGTGCGCGCCATGGCCAGCGTGCCCACGGTGTTACGCGGGCCACCTTTGGCCAAGGCCTCGCGGCCCTCGTGCTCAACAGGGGGGCGTGTGCGACGTTCGATATAGCGTTGGTCGTAGCCACCGCCTTGGACCATGAAGTTGGCAATCACGCGATGAAAAATTGTGCCGTCGTAGTGTTTGTCGCGCACATATTGCAAAAAGTTCTCCACCGTTTTGGGGGCCTTGTCGGGGTAGACCTCCACCACAAACTCACCCGCGTTGGTGACAAACTTAATGCGAGGCGCGTCTTGGGCCGTGGCGGTAGAGGCCAAACAGGTGAGGGCAAGGGCGCAAAAGCTGGCTTGGCAAAGTGCGCGACGGGTCAAAGTTGCAAGTGTCATGGTTTCTTTTGGGTCTGATCAAGGAGGGGAGAGAGGCGTTCAATTTTTTGCGCAATGCCGCGTTGCTTGGGGTCAACCAACAAGGAATGTTCATAGGACTGGCGAGCCATGTTCACCAACAAGTCGCCCATGTTTTCGTGGGCCGTCGCAAAATTGGGGGCGGCACGCAGGGCGCCGTCGAACGCTGCTTTGGCATTGGGGTAGTCGCCTTTGGCGGCATACATCACCCCCAAGTTGTTGAACGGCTCAGCCAATTCGGGGTATTCACGCGTGAGGTCCAGGTAGACCTGTTGCGCTAGGTTGGGTTGACCGAGTTGTTCAAATAAAAACCCCTGCCAAAAACGCATTTGCGGGTCACGTGGGTTGGTTGACAACCCTTTGTTGACCAACTGCAAAGCTTGCGGGTACTTGGCTTGGCGCAGCAGCTTGCGCACATCGTTGTGGGGCGTGCTCAAAACGGTGGGCACACTGGCTGATCCCGCTTGCCATTCCAAAGCCTCCACGCTTTGCGCTTGGCTAGTGCCTACTAGCGCGCACGCCAAAGCCAAACCTAGGGCAAACCGATCCAGCTGGGTGCACGAAAGGCGAGGTAGGCAATGCTTTAAGGCCGCGTGAATCGCAAAAGACTTGGCCATCAAAAAGTGGAGGTGAGGGTTTGTCATGTGCTTTGTATACTGAAGCCATTGTAAAACACAGGGTCTGATTGACTCTTTGGCACTCACCCCCATACCGACCCTTCATTGCGGTCACTGATCCATCATTCATGACGCTTCGCATTCACAACACGCTCACGCGTGCGCTGGAGAACTTTTCGCCGTTAGAGCCTGGCCATGTGCGCATGTATGTGTGCGGCATGACCGTGTACGACTTGTGCCACTTGGGCCACGCCCGCTCCATGGTGGCCTTTGACGTGGTGCAGCGCTGGCTCAAAGCCAGCGGCTACCGCGTGACCTACGTGCGCAACATCACGGACATTGACGACAAAATCATCAAGCGCTCGATCGACAACGGTGAGACTGTGCGCAGCCTGACCGATCGCATGATCGAGGCGCTCCACCAAGATGCCGATGCGTTGGGCATTGAGCGCCCCACGCACGAGCCCCGGGCGATGGACTATGTGCCGCACATGCTGTCGATGATTGGCACCTTGCAAGCCAAAGGCTTGGCCTACCAAGCCAGCCACGGCGATGTGAATTTCGCCGTGCGCAAGTTCGCAGGCTACGGCAAGCTCTCAGGCAAGTCTCTGGATGAGTTGCAAGCGGGTGAGCGCGTGGCGGTGGATGACGGCAAACAAGACCCGTTGGACTTTGTGTTGTGGAAATCAGCCAAAGACAGCGAACCTGACGAAGTGAAATGGCCCAGCCCCTTTGGTGCAGGCCGCCCCGGTTGGCACATCGAGTGCTCGGCCATGAGCTGCGAGATGTTGGGTCAAAGCTTTGACATCCACGGCGGTGGCGCCGACTTGCAGTTCCCTCACCACGAAAACGAAATTGCCCAAAGCGAAGGGGCCAACGGCCAAAAAATGGCCAGCGTGTGGATGCACAACGGCTTCATCAATGTGGATAACGAAAAAATGTCCAAGAGTTTGGGCAACTTCTTCACCATCCGTGATGTGTTGAAGACGTTTGACGCTGAGACTGTGCGTTTCTTTGTGGTGCGCAGCCACTACCGCAGCCAACTCAACTACAGCGATGTCCATTTGAATGATGCCCGCGGCGCCTTGAAGCGCCTCTACAACGCGCTGGGAACTGTCACACCCGACTTGGTGACGATTGACTGGGCCGAGCCACACGCCGCGCGCTTCAAAGCTGCCATGGACGAAGACTTTGGCACGCCCGAGGCGGTGGCGGTGTTGTTTGAACTCGCGGGTGAAGTCAACCGCACGCAATCAACCCAGGCCGCTGGTTTGCTTAAAGCGTTGGGTGGCGTGTTGGGTTTGTTGCAAGACAACCCCCAAGCCTTCGCCCAAGCAGGTGCGGGCGCCAATGAAGACGCCATTCAGGCGCACATCGCGGCGCGGACTGCGGCCAAAGCCGCCAAGAACTTTGCCGAGGCCGACCGCATTCGCCAAGCCTTGGCCGCCGAGGGCATTGTGCTCAAAGACTCGCCCACGGGCACCACTTGGGAACGAGGCTGACCATGGCAACTAGCGAAGACATCACCATCACCACACCGGCCTATTGGGCGGAGGCCTGCAAACACCTGATGAAAAAAGATCGGGTGATGCAGCGACTCATTCCGCAGTTTGGCGAGGCCTCTTTGCAGTCGCGTGGCGATGCGTTCGTCACCTTGGCGCGCAGCATTGTGGGGCAGCAGGTGTCGGTCAAGGCCGCGCAAACGGTGTGGGATCGCTTTGCCAAGTTGCCGCGCAAAATCACGCCCGCCAATGTGCTCAAGGTCAAGGTGGACGACATGCGGGCGGCAGGTTTGTCGGCACGCAAGGTGGAGTACATCGTCGACTTGGCCTTGAACTTTGACAACGGCGCCTTGCATGTGAAAAAGTGGGCTGAGATGACGGACGAGGCCATCATTGATGAGCTCGTGGCTATTCGTGGCATCGGCCGCTGGACGGCTGAGATGTTTTTGATGTTCCACCTCATGCGCCCCAATGTGCTCCCCCTGGACGATGTGGGCTTGATCAACGGCATCAGCCGTAACTATTTCTCGGGTGAGGCGGTCAGTCGCAACGAAGCCCGTGAGGTGGCCGCACCCTGGGCCCCTTATTGCAGTGTGGCAACTTGGTATATTTGGCGCTCGCTAGACCCGGCGCCTGTGTCTTACTGAGAGCCCAAGGAGTATTGAATTTTGGCTAAACGAACTTTCCTCGACTTTGAACAACCCATTGCTGAACTCGAAGGCAAGATCGAAGAGCTGCGCTATGTGCAAAGCGAGTCTGCAGTAGACATCTCTGACGAGATTGAGCAGCTCAGCAAGAAAAGCATGCAGCTCACCAAGGACATCTACAGCGACCTGACCCCTTGGCAAATCACCAAAATTGCGCGCCATGCGGAGCGTCCTTACACCTTGGATTACATCAAGGACATCTTCACTGACTTTGTGGAAATGCACGGCGACCGCCACTTTGCCGATGACATGAGCATCGTGGGCGGCTTGGCCCGTTTCAATGGCCATGCGTGCATGGTGCTCGGACAACAAAAAGGCCGTGACACCAAAGAACGCGCGTTGCGCAACTTTGGCATGAGCAAGCCCGAGGGTTACCGCAACTGTCTCTTATACACATCTGACGCTGCCGACGATCGCATAAGTGTAGATCTCGGTGGT
>JAVLFR010000136.1:0-5083 GCA_046052785.1 Limnohabitans sp.
AAGCATCCCCTACGACCCACTGAAAGACTTCACGCCTGTCGCTGCTGTGGGGGAAAACATGCTGGTCTTGATGGTCAAGGCCGATCACCCTGCCAAAAACATCCAAGAATTTTTGAGCTATGCCACGCAACGCCCAGGCAAGGTGAATGCAGGCTACGGTTCATCGAGCTCGCAGGTCAGTATTGCGGTATTGAATAAGTTGGGCAAAGTAGACACGGTTGGCATTGCATACAAGGGCATCCCCTTGGCCATGAATGATGTGATGGCTGGCGTCGTGGATTACACCTTTGTAGATTTGGGCAATTCCATGGCGCAAGCCAAAGGCGGCAAGTTACGCCCGCTTGGCATCACCGCAAGCAAGCGTTCACCGATGGTCCCAGACTGGCCATCGCTGGCAGAAAGCATGCCTGGCTTTGACATCACGGCTTGGTTTGCACTGGTAGGCCCTGCCGGCATGCCCAAAGATGTGGTGGACAAGTTAAACACCACCATAGGTCAAGCGTTGAAGTCCAAAGAAACACAAGACAAACTCGCTGGCGTTGGCATTCAGACCATGGCCATGTCACCCGAGCAACTCAAAGCATTCATGGCCAGTGAAGTCAACAAATGGCTTCGTCTTGTTAAAGAGTCAAATATTCAACCCGAGTAAACCATGACATTTTCTAAAAACATTCTCATCACCGGCGCGAGCAGAGGCATAGGACAAGCTATTGCGCGCCTCGCCGCGCAACAGGGCTGGTCTATTGGACTGAACTACAACCACAGCAAAGAAGACGCCATGGCACTGGCGGACGAGCTTACAAAACTCGGCGTCAAAGTGGCGTGTCTTCAAGCCGACGTGAGCCAACAAAGTCAAGTCCAGGCCATGTTCAAAAAATTTGACGAGGAAGTTGGTCCACTCCACGCATTGATCAATAACGCAGGCGTGCTAGCCAGTTTTTTGATCACTGAAGTCAATGAAAAAAATCTGACCGACCTCTACAGTGCTAACGTCTTCAGTTCTTACTACTGTGCTCGTGAAGCAGTCGTGCGCATGTCCACGTCCCACGGCGGTTCAGGCGGGGCTATCGTCAACATGTCTTCAGTTGCATCACGCTTAGGGGGACTGTCTGGGGGCTCGGCTTATGCCGGATCGAAGGGTGCGCTTGACAGCTTTAACCTGGCCTTGGCCAAAGAAGTCGGCATGCAAGGCATCCGGGTGAATGCCATTCGACCAGGCTTGATTGCCACCACCATTCACAATGTGCACGGCGGTATTGCCCAAATGCAAAACATGGCTAAAACTGCTGTGCCCATGGGCCGCTCTGGCACCGCTGAAGAGGTGGCCAAAGTAGCCATGTGGCTTGCGGGTGATGAAGCCAGTTACGTGCATGGCACCATCGTGGATGTGGCTGGGGGTCGCTGACAAGCAAAGATTTCGACAACGTAAAATGCACACTGGCTGCCGCCGTAGTTCAATGGATAGAACGACTCCCTCCTAAGGTGTAGATACAGGTTCGATTCCTGTCGGAGGCACCAGTTGTCATGGAAGCTTGCCATCTTGCGCATCAATGAGTCCCTGCTGCACCAGCGCAGCCAAGCTTTGTTCCATCGTTTGCATTCCCACCGCACGCCCCGTTTGAATCGCTGAGTACAACTGCGCCACTTTGCCTTCGCGAATGAGGTTGCGCACTGCAGGTGTGGACACCATCACCTCAAAGGCGGCCACGCGACCTGCCCCATCTAACCGCTTGCAGAGCACCTGCGAAATCACGGCGATGAGCGACTCTGACAACAGGCTTCGCACCATGTTTTTCTCTTCAGCAGGAAACACATCAACCATGCGGTCCATGGTTTTGGCCGCGCTCGATGTGTGCAAGGTGGCCAACACCAAGTGACCTGTTTCTGCCGCGGTGATGGCCAAGCGCATAGTTTCCAGGTCGCGCAGTTCGCCCACCAAAATCACATCGGGGTCTTCGCGCAGCGCAGATCGCAAGGCACTGGCAAAACTCTCGGTGTGTGTACCTAATTCACGCTGTTGAATCAAGCATCGCTTGGATGTGTGTACAAACTCAATCGGGTCTTCAATCGTCACAATATGTTTAGACTGGGTTTCATTGAGACTGTCCACCATAGCGGCCAAGGTGGTGGACTTGCCCGATCCCGTCTGGCCTGTGACCAACACCAAGCCGCGGGAACGTTGTGCCAACTCGTGCAAAAGTGCGGGGGCATGAAGCGATGGCAAGCTCGGAACTCGTTGAGGAATCACACGAAACACAGCCGACACACCTCTTGCTTGGTGAAATGCATTCACACGAAAACGCGCCAAGTTTGGCACCTCGATAGAAAAGTCACATTCAAGCTTTGATTTGAAATATGACTGTTGTGCCGATGACATCATGCTCATTAACGCTTGATGTGCGTCTTCATGTGACAAAACCGTATCTGTGTGCGCTTGCAAGCAGCCATCAACTCTGAACCAAACAGACGTGCCAGAGGAGAGATGCAGGTCCGACGCGCCTAGCGCGATGCATTGCGTCAATAAATATTGCAGAGTCATGTGCCTGTTTCTATGCCCAAAGCGGCTTTTCTGTGTAACTAAACAGAATTCATTTTTGAAGCCCACCTTGCAGAACCTGCCATGTCAGGGAATTTCCTAGGCAATCTTCTTCAAAAGCACGGCCGCAAGCCACAATTTACTGAGCAAAACTGGCACAATTCACCCGTTTTTAACAAGGAACTCACTCATGAACAAAACTGAATTGATCGAAGCCGTCGCCGCTCACACAGACTTGACAAAGGCCGATGCTGGCCGCGCTGTCAACGCCATCATCGACGTCATCACACACGCTGTGGCGAAAAAAGACGATGTGCAATTGATCGGCTTTGGCACTTTCAAAGCGGCTGCTCGCGCTGCACGCACTGGCAAAAACCCACGCACGGGCGAAGCCTTGAAAATCGCAGCGGCTGTAGTACCTCGCTTCACTGCTGGCGCAGCCTTCAAAGCTGCTGTGAACACCAAGAAGAAGTAATTCTTCGCGTTCACGCACCAAAGCGGCATCGGGCCACCGAGCCGCTTTTTTTTGCGTCTGATTCAAACTGGAAACCACCTATGTTCACACACGTTTTTTTAGGCGCTCAAGACCTCGAGGCCTCACGCAAGTTTTATGACGCGGCGCTTGGCGCATTGGGCCATGCACCTGGTGCGGGCGTTGGGAGCCGTTATGTCTATCGCACAGCCACTGGCACTTTTGGCATCACCACCCCCCTCAATGGTGAAGCTGCCAGCTTTGGCAACGGCAGCACCTTGGGCTTTGCCGCCAAATCCGAGGCCGAAGTCAACGCCTTTCACGACGCTGGCGTAGCCCACGGTGGCGTCTCGTGCGAAGACCCTCCTGGCTTGCGAACCAACCCGGCGTTTAGTTACTACATTGCTTATTTGCGTGACCCATCGGGCAACAAAATTTGCGCCATGTATAGGCCCGCAAAATAGCGCACAGTTGAGGTGGCTCTTGCAGTAATTGGGGGCTGCAAATTAGTCACAACTGCGACATGCATAAGCCCATCAATACCCCAACCCCTAGTCGACACCTCACAAAACAGCGTGACTAGGGCTTTCCCTGTAAATAACTGGCTATCACCTTTTCAGTACAGACCACATTACATTGTCTAACACGACATTGCAATTGAAGGACTGTCATGTGTGATTTTTTCGCTTCAGCCGATCCCATCCTTTATGAGTCACGCTCACGCACAGTGCGCATACACGGCGTGATGACGAGCATTCGTCTAGAGAATTTTGTGTGGGACACACTGGCTGCCTTGGCCGTAGAGGAAGGCTTCACCACCAATGCGCTGATTGTTCAGCTTCACGATGAAGTGATGAAAAACCGTGGTGATGTGAAAAACTTTTCCTCATTTTTACGTGTAACTTGCCTTCGCTTTTTGCGGCGCAAATGCAACCAATTACAAGACAACCAAACAGCTGCGTTACTTGTCGAACCACCAGCGCTGAGTCTGTCCCCCGACAGCCTCAAACATTGATCTCGTCGTTAGTTGATTATTTCCATTTAACCCTAGGAGACTAAAGTGAAGATGACCAAACTCTATTCAGCTTTGTTGCTGGCATTGATGGCCAGCCATGGCTTTGCGCAATCTGGCAAAGACAGCCTGAACACCATGAAACAAATGAAGGTGGCCACAACGGACCTCAACCTTCCAACCGTTGCACAAACGGGTCGCAATGCCGATGCGATTCGCAACAACTTAAAGAAGATCAAAATGCCTGAGGGGTTCAAAATTGAACTCTTTGCCATCGTTCCTGACGCGCGTCATATGGCTATCGCTCCCTCGACCAACATGGTCATGGTGGGCACGCGTAAGACCACGGTGTGGGCAGTGACAGACCGCAACAGTGACGGCATTGCAGACGAGGTGAAATCATTTGCCCCATCACTCAATTTCAAAGTGCCCAATGGAGTTTGCTGGACGAAAGATGGGTTCTTGGTGGTGGTTGAGCACAACCGAGTGTTGAACTTCCCTGCTGCTGAGTTCTTCTACGAAGGCCCAGATGTCGCCGTGATCGAAGTGGTGCCTCAAGGCCAACTCATCCCAACAGAGTATGAGTCCTACAACCATGGTGCGCGTACTTGCCGAATTGGCCCAGACAACAAGCTTTACATCACGATGGGCCAGCCGTATAACGTCCAGCCAGCCGACAAGATTGATGAGTTCAACCGCTTAGGTATTGGCGGCATAACGCGTATGGACCCCTTCACGGGTGGCAACCGAGAGGTGTACAGCATTGGCATGCGCAACTCCGTCGGTCAAGACTTCAACCCCAAAGATGGCACTTTATGGTGGACTGACAACCAAACCGATGGCTTGGGCAACGAAATTCCTCCAGGCGAGTTGAACCGATCCACCAAAAAGGGCGAGCACTTTGGCTACCCCTATTGGAATGGCAAATACAAAGTGGCAGGCTCGCCAGCTGCGCCTGATTTGCAAAATATGAAGGAACCCCCCAACAGTGTTTTCCCACAAATTGAATTTCCAGCGCACCAAGCGCAATTGGGCATGACCTTTTACACAGGCAAACAGTTCC
>JAVLFR010000137.1:0-28097 GCA_046052785.1 Limnohabitans sp.
AACCGGCGACATGTTTGATATCTTGATGCAAACCTTCACCATCATGGGCAAAAGCATCAGCTACTTCGAGCTTCGCGAGGCTGACCTGGTGGTGCGTCCCGCCTTGAACGATGTGGGGAGTGCCGACTTCAAAGCCCGTCGACGCTCGATAGAGGCAGGCCGCGCGGCCATGTTTCAAGCTTTGACCAATCTCAAAGCAGATTTGGGTAAGCCTTAACCAGTAAAAAAAAGGGCTCGCCTTGCGGAGAGCCCTTGAAGGAATTCCTGCACCCTGCGGTGACGAAGAATTCGAGGAGACATAGGTTGCAAATTAACGCTTCTTGGCAGCCGTAGTTTTAGAGGCTTTCACAGCTGTTTCAGTTGCAGTTTGGATGTGTGATTCGGCCAAGTCAGCAGCTTGTTTGACAGCTTTTTGCACAGATTCAATCGCCGTGTTGCTTGCAGTTACAGCTTGCTTGAAGAAGGCCACAGCTTGCTCAGAGCCAGTAGGCGCGTTTTTCAAAGCAGATTCGATGTAGGACTGAACAGCGTTTTGGCTTTCAGCGGCTTTGCCTTCGAGGCCTTTGGTGAATTCAGCGCCAGTGCCTTGGGCAATGTCATAGATGTGACGGCTGTAAGCAGCAGACTTCTCGGCCAAAGGCTGGATGAAGCTGGTTTGCAATGCGATGAACTCTTGCGCGTCTTTCACTGCCATCACGGCGTGGACGTGGGCAGCTGACTCGCTCAAAGCGGCGCGGCCAGCGGTGAGGTTGAGTTCAACCATTTTTTCGACGCCAGCAAAGGCTTTGTGAGACAAACCAAACAGGTTGTCGAGGTTGGCTTTGTTGGTGGCGGTGATTTGTTCGACGTTGATCATGGGGATACTCCAGAAGTTAAGGGGCCTTGAAAGAAATGTTGCGGTGCAGCATTGGTATGGAGTTTAGGGTTATCCCGCATTAATGCAAGGGGGTTTGTGGAATCGGGGCTCTGTTTAGAGGTGACTTTCTAAATCCGATGGTATCGCTCAAGGGTTGAGGGTTTCTACAAACTGGCCACAATGCGTGCTCTTTCACGCAGTTTCAAGGGCTATGCGCGCTTTCTACTCGGACCAATTTGTGTTGCCCTTGCCAACAGGACACAGATTTCCCATGGCCAAATACCGCCTCCTGCGAGAGCTGTTGGGGGTTGAGTTGCCCGAGATAGCGCTTCACACCGCACACCCTGCCAGCGATGGAGAACTGGCCTTGGTGCACACCCCCAGGTACATCCAGTCGGTGGTGCAAGGCACGCTCACGGCTGCCGAGCAAAAAGAAATAGGCTTTCCTTGGACCCCTGCGATGGTCGAGCGCTCGCGCCGTTCGACAGGCGCCACGGTGATGGCGGCTCGGAGCGCGCTGTTTGATGGGCAGGGGATATCGGCTAATTTAGCGGGCGGCACGCACCATGCCTATGCCGATAAAGGCAGCGGGTTTTGCGTGTTCAATGACGCCGCAGTGGCCACACGGCTGATGCAAGCCGAGTGGGGCCGTTTGAACAAGCAACCCCTGAAAGTCGCCATCATTGATTTGGATGTGCATCAAGGGAATGGCACGGCGCGTATTTTTGAACGAGACGCGCACGTTTTTACCTTGTCCATGCATGGCGCCCGCAACTTTCCTTTTGACAAAGAATCCAGTGATTTAGACATAGAGTTGCCCGATGCGTGTGATGACGCCGCCTACTTACAAGCCCTAGAGCATGCTTTGGCTGAACTCGACGCCCGCTTTTCCCCAGGCTTGGTGTTCTACCTTGCTGGCGCGGACCCCCACGAGGGCGATCGATTGGGCCGCCTTGGCTTAAGCTTTGATGGGTTAGAGGCCCGTGACCAGCGTGTGTTCGACTGGGCATGGTCGAAACGCATTCCTTTGGCTTTTTCCATGGCCGGCGGTTATGGGCGCGAAATGAGCGACACAGTTCGGGTACAAGTCAACACCTACCGTGTCGCCTATGCGTACTGGCGACGCTGGCAAAATCTAGTCCATACAACGGAGAAGCTTTCATGACCCTAACAACCTCTGTGGCCGCAGTGGACCACGCCATCACATCCCGCATGTCCACACGTGCCTTCACACAGCAAGCGGTCTCACGCGAACTGATCACTGATATTTTGCAAGTCGCCAGTCGAGCGCCTTCGGGGACCAACACCCAGCCGTGGAAGGTCTACGTGCTCCAAGGCGCATCGCGTGATGCTTTGGTCGAGCAAGTCTGCGCCGCCCATGAAGCCATTCGTGCCAATCCTGAAGTTGCCAAACAGTATGAAGAGCAATATGACTACTACCCAACCCAGTGGGTCAGTCCCTATATTGACCGCCGTCGCGAAAACGGTTGGAGCTTGTATGGTTTGCTGGGTATAGGTAAAGGCGATAAGGAACTCATGTACAGACAGCAGCAACGTAATTTCAAGTTTTTTGACGCCCCTGTGGGATTGATGTTCACCATTGACACCATCTTAGGTCGTGGATCGATGTTGGACTACGGCATGTTCATGCAAAACATCATGTTGGCAGCCCGCGCACGGGGTTTGCACACCTGCCCACAAGCGGCTTGGAATGCATTTCACAGCATCATCTTGCCGCACATTGGTGCCGCAGAGAATGAGCGCTTGGTTTGTGGCATGGCATTGGGTTTCGCCGATGAGCATGACAAGGTCAATACCTTGGTTACCCCTCGTGTGGCGGTGGACGAATTCACCCACTGGGTGGATTGATTTTTACTCTGTTAGTTTGCGATGATCATCACCAGCCTGCTCGATACCGACCTTTACAAATTCACCATGATGCAGGCTGTGCTGCATCAATTTCCGAGCGCGCAGGTGTCTTACAAGTTCAAGTGCCGCAACCCTGGTGTAGCGCTGGCGCCGTTTGTGCAAGAAATTCGTGATGAGATTCGCTCATTGTGTAGCTTGCATTTTCAAGATGCCGAATTGTCTTGGTTGCGCACCTTGCGCTTCATCAAAAGCGACTTTGTCGATTTTTTGGGCCTCTTTCGGCTGAATGAAAAATACATTCAGGTGAATGCGCTGCCTAACGGTGAGATTGACATCAGCATCCAAGGTCCCTGGTTGCACACCATTTTGTTTGAAATTCCGGTGCTGGCTATTGTCAACGAGGTGTACTTTAGAAACACACAAAAAGTACCCGACTTCTTAGAAGGTCGTCGCCGCTTAGATCAAAAAATCGAAGCCCTGCACGCCGAGCGCTTGAGTGACCTGAAAATTGCAGACTACGGCACCCGGCGTCGTTTTTCCAAAGCTTGGCACGAAGAATTGTTGCGTGTGCTCATTTCAAAATTGGGAACGGGAAGCACGGGTCAGTTGGCAGGCACGAGCAATGCATTGTTTGCCATGAAGCTAGGCCTCACCCCTTTGGGCACCATGGCGCATGAATATTTGCAAGCCTGCCAAGCCCTAGGGCCGCGTTTGCGTGACAGCCAAGTCTTTGGCTTTGAAACCTGGGCGCGTGAATACCGGGGCGACTTGGGGATTGCACTCAGCGACGTGTATGGCATCGAGCCGTTCTTGCGCGACTTTGACATGTACTTTTGCAAGCTCTTCGATGGCGCTCGTCACGACAGTGGCGATCCTTTCACCTGGGGCGAGCGCATGATCGCGCACTACCGCCTCAACCGCGTAGACCCCATGACCAAGATTTTGATTTTTTCCGATGGTTTGACGGTGGAGAAAACGATTGCTTTGTATCAGCAATTTCGTGGGCGTTGCCAACTTGCATTTGGTATTGGCACCAACTTGACCAACGACTTGGGCTACGAACCTTTGCAAATCGTCATCAAGATGACGCAATGCAACGGGCAGCCCGTGGCCAAGCTCTCAGACACGCCGTCAAAGAACATGTGTGATGATGAAAAGTATTTGGCCTATTTACGCCAAGTCTTTGATATCGAGCAGCCTGTTTAATTTTGGAGCTTTCATGCTGACTGCCCTCGTGGTTGTTTTTGTTTTGGCCTACGCCGCCATTGCCTTTGAACACCCTATCAAGGTCAATAAATCAGCCTCTGCTTTGGTGGGTGCAGGCTTGTTGTGGACGATTTATGCAGTCAATACAGGTGACGCACATTTGGTGGGTGAACATTTAAGCGATTCGCTCATTAGTACCGCGCAAATTGTGTTCTTTCTGATGGGTGCTATGGCAATCGTGGAAGTGGTGGATGCACACAACGGTTTTGAGGTCATCACGACGCGCATCAAAACCACGCAGTTGTCTAGCCTGATGTGGCTGGTTGGGTTCGTCACGTTTTTCTTGAGCGCGATTTTGGATAACCTCACGACCACCATTGTGATGGTGTCGTTAATGAAAAAGCTACTCGTTCAACGTGAAGATCGTTTGTTCTTCGCAGGCATCATCGTCATTGCTGCCAACGCAGGCGGTGCATGGTCTCCTATCGGCGACGTGACAACCACCATGCTTTGGATTGGGGGGCAAATCACTGCCTTGGAGATTATCAAAGGGCTGTTCTTACCCTCGTTGGTGAATTTGTTGGTGCCATTATTTATCACCAGTTTTTTGCTGAAGGGTAAAACCGTTGTGCCACCGGTGGCCGATACGTCTGAGCCTTCTAAGTATGTGACTACTGCTTTTGAACGTCAGCTCATGTTTTTCTTAGGTCTTGGAATTTTGGTGGCTGTGCCAGCATTCAAAACATGGACACACTTACCACCTTTCATGGGTGTGCTGTTTGGTTTAGGTATTTTGTGGCTGGTGGGAGACTTGGTACACCGTCAAAAAGACGATGAGGACAAAGATCATTTGTCCCTCACCAACGCGCTCACGCGCATTGACATGCCATCCATTGTTTTTTTTGTAGGCATCTTGTTGTCTGTGGCGACCTTAGAACACACTCATATCTTGTCGCATGTTGCGACATGGCTCGATCAGACCGTGGGACGTCAAGATGCGATTGTGTTGATCATCGGGCTGGTCAGTGCCATTGTCGATAACGTACCTTTGGTCGCCGCATCCATGGGCATGTATAGCCTAGAGCAATATCCCACAGATAGTTTTCTCTGGGAGTTCTTAGCATATTGCGCAGGGACAGGTGGCTCGATCTTGATCATCGGCTCTGCTGCTGGGGTGGCAGCTATGGGTTTGGAGAAGATTGATTTCGTTTGGTACCTTAAAAAAATCAGCGGGTTAGCCTTGATAGGCTACTTGGCTGGTGCTGTGGTTTATATCTTTGAATACGCACTCACGCATTAATTGAAAGTTGTTTATGAAAACCAAAATCATTGTTGCCCGCCCCATCTTTGAAGAAACCTTGGCGCGTTTGCGCGAGCACTTCGACGTCACAGACAACCAAGCCGATGTGGCATGGACCAAAGCTGCTTGGTCTCTAGCTTTGTCGCAGCACGCAGGTGCGCTCACCACTGGCTCAGACCCCGTGGATTCAGAGGTGCTCAAGACGTGCACTCAACTCAAAGCCGTGGCGAACATGGCCGTGGGCTACAACAACTTTGACGTGCCCGCCATGACCGCTCAAGGTGTCCAAGCCAGCAATACCCCAGACGTGCTGACCGAGACCACGGCAGACTTTGGCTTTGCCTTGTTGATGGCCACAGCGCGTCGTATGGCTGAGAGCGAACATTATTTGCGCCGTGGCGAGTGGACGCAGTGGCGCTTTGACATGTTCGCCGGTGCCGAAGTGCACGGCAGCACCATTGGTATTTTGGGTATGGGCCGTATTGGGCAAGGCATTGCTCACCGCGCTGCGCACGGCTTTGGCATGCGGGTGATTTATCACAACCGTTCACGCCTGAGCGCCCAAGCTGAGGCCGAATGCAAAGCCACCTATGTGAGCAAAGAAGAGCTGCTGAAAACTGCCGACCATGTGATGTTGGTCGTACCCTATAGCGCGGCGTCGCACCACACCATTGGGGCAGCTGAGTTGGCGCTCATGAAGCCCACTGCCACGCTCATCAATATTGCGCGCGGTGGCATCGTGGATGACGCAGCTTTGGCCTTGGCTTTACGCAATAAACAAATTGCAGCTGCAGGCTTGGATGTGTTTGAAGGTGAGCCTAAGGTGCATCCCGATTTGCTGACTGTGCCCAATGTGGTGCTGACGCCGCATATTGCCAGCGCTTCTATTCCCACGCGCTTGGCCATGGCCAATTTGGCTGCCGACAACCTGATCAGCTACTTCACACAAGGCAAGTCAATCACGCCTTTGAACACGGTGGTCGTTTGATGGAAATTTGGATTGCGGTTGGTGTTGGAGCTTTCAATGCCTTGCTTTTGGTGCTGTTGTTGCGTCGCCCAAGTGGCAACAACGAAGCCGCCACCATAGCTTTGCAGCAGAGTCTGCAAAGCATGCACGACAAGCTTGAGCGCATCGAGCGCGAGCTGCGGACGGAAATTACCGAGTCATCACGCGGCGGCCGACAAGAGTTGACGCAAAACTTGGCGGTGTTTCAGCAAAGCCAAGTCCAGCAGCTCACGCTCATGCAAAAAAGCGTTGGCGACACCTTGAATCAACAGTTGCAGCAGCTGCAAAAAAGCAATGCCGATAAGCTAGACGAAATGCGCCGCACGGTCGATGAAAAGCTGCAAACCACGCTTGAAAAGCGATTGTCCGAAAGCTTCAAACAAGTCGCCGAGCGACTGGAGCAAGTGCACAACGGCTTGGGCCAAATGCAAAAGCTCGCCGATGGCGTGGGTAGCTTGCAGCGCGTGCTGACCAACGTCAAAACGCGCGGCATGTTTGGTGAGGTGCAACTCGAGGCCTTGCTCGAACAAGTGTTGACGATTGAGCAATATGGCAAGCAAGTTGAAACCAAACCTCGCAGCAACCAACGTGTGGACTTTGCGATTCGCTTTCCTGGCCGAGGCGGCGCAGATGGCGAGCCCGTGTGGCTGCCGATTGATGCCAAGTTTCCCCGCGAAGACTACGAACGGTTGCTTGATGCGCAAGATCGCGCTGACGGCGTGGCGGCCGAAGTCGCTGCGAAGGCTCTGGAAGTGCGCATTCGCACCGAGGCCAAAAGCATTGCCGAGAGTTACCTCGCACCGCCGCACACCACTGATTTTGCGATTTTGTTTTTGCCCACGGAAGGCTTGTATGCGGAGGTGCTGCGCCGCCCAGGTTTGATGGACAGCTTGCAGCGTGACTTTCGCGTCACGTTGGCCGGCCCCACCACTTTGTTGGCGATGCTCAACAGCTTGCACATGGGATTTCGCACACTCGCCTTGGAACAGCAAGCCTCTGAGGTGTGGCGGGTGTTGGGCGCTGTTAAAACTGAGTTTGAGCGCTATGGTGATTGGGTGGAAAAAGTGCGCGAGCAAGTGCAAAAAGCCGCCGATACCTTGGACCGAGCCGATACCCGCAGCCGTCAAATGCGCCGCGCCCTCAAAAATGTGGAGGCCTTGCCCGAAGGCGAAGCGCAAGCCTTGTTGCCCAAGTTTGACGACGCCTTGGACGATACGGACACCCAAGTTTGAAACGAGAACTTGCCAAGCTAATTGCAAGTCAGGTCTGCCTGCATGCTTGTATGACGGGCATGCGTATGGCGGCTCCGTTGATGGCTTTGCGCAGTGGTCAAAGCGAGGCGGCAGTGGGGGTGTTGCTGGCCATGTTTGCGCTGACCCAAGTGTTTCTCGCCCTGCCTTCGGGGCGCTACGCTGATGTGCATGGCCTCAAACGTCCCGTGATGTGGAGTGTGGTGATGGGGGTGGTAGGTGCTGCAGCTGCAGCGGCGTGGCCTATTTTTCCAGTGCTGTGCTTCAGTGGGTTGATGACCGGTGGTGCTTCGGGCGTGGCCATCATCGCTTTGCAGCGGCATGTTGGGCGAGCGGCTCAGGGGGTTGAGCAAATGAAGCAAGCCTTTAGTTGGTTGTCGATTGCGCCCGCAATTTCTAACTTCATTGGCCCGTTCACTGCTGGCGTGTTGATTGACCATGCTGGATTTGAATGGGCCTTCGCAGCCATGGCTAGTTTTCCCATCATCGCCTGGTTGTGGATTCGACATGTGAACGAGTTACCCAAGGTGGTTCAGCCGCAGGGGCATGAAAACAACAGCGCCTGGGACTTGTTGAACGAGCCCATGTTTCGTCGCTTACTCATGGTCAATTGGTTTTTGTCGGCTTGCTGGGATGTCCATACCTTTGTGGTGCCGATTTTGGGACATGAACGAGGATTCAGTGCCTCTGCAATCGGCACCGTTTTAGGGTTGTTTGCTTTAGCCGCCGCTTTCATTCGCATGGTCATGCCCTTTATTGCGGCGCGTTTGTTGGAGTGGCAAGTCATCACGGGTGCCATGCTTATTACCGCTTGCATGCTGGCGGTGTATCCATTGACTCAAACAGTTTGGATGATGGGGTGTTGTTCCTTGCTGCTGGGTTTATCGCTTGGCGGTGTTCAACCCATGATCATGAGCACGCTGCACCAAATCACGCCAGAGCCGCGCCATGGTGAGGCCTTGGGATTGCGTTTGATGGGCATCAACGCCTCTAGTGTGTTGATGCCCATGCTGTTTGGTGCGGCAGGCACAGTGATTGGGATCAGCGGGGTGTTTTGGTGTGTGTCGGCTGTGGTGGGTTTGGGCTCACGTAGCGCGTATCAACTCAGAGTTCATAAAAAGCGCGAATGACACTCCATGCGTCTTCCACGTTGTCAACGTAGGTGAATAAGCCCAAGTCTTCTTCTGCAATCACGCCTTCATCTACCAATACATCAAGATGAAGCAGGCGTTTCCAGTAATCGCTACCGTACAGCACGATGGGAACAGGTTTGGCTTTTTTGCATTGCACCAAGGTGAGGGTTTCAAACAACTCATCCAGGGTGCCAAAGCCGCCAGGAAAAGCCACCAAAGCTTTGGCCCGCATCATGAAGTGCATTTTGCGCAGCGCAAAGTAGTGAAACTTGAAGCTCAAGTCGGGTGTGATGAATGGGTTGGGCGCCTGCTCGTGGGGCAGGGCGATGTTGAGGCCGACGCTGATGCCGCCAGCCTCTTGTGCACCTCGGTTAGCCGCTTCCATGATGCCAGGCCCGCCGCCTGTGCAAATGAAGAGTTTGTGTTTGTCAGGTTGGTGCGCGCTGAACTTGGTGATGGTGTGGGCCAATGCGCGAGATTGCTCGTAGTAGCGCGCGTTGCGCACTAGCACTTGGGCTTTGGCGATTTGCTGCGGATCGCCACTGGCCCGCGCTTGCATCAGTTGCAGGTGCGAGGCTTCTTCGCTGCGAAACCTTGCGCTGCCAAACACCACCACCGTGTGTTCAATGCCTCGTTCAATTTGCGCCAAATCGGGCTTGAGCATTTCGAGTTGCATGCGCAAGCCACGTGTTTCGCGACGCAGTAAAAACTCGGGGTCAGCAAACGCCAAGCGGTTGGATTCTGGTTTGAGGGAGTCTTCGCTGCCGTGATGCGCTTTGAGCGTTTCCCAAGCTTGCGCGAGGCGTGGGTCGTAAGGGTCTAGCATTCCATCCATGGGGGGATGTTACTGGCTTAAATACCCCGCATCCAAGCATGAAAAAGGCCTCCGAAGAGGCCTGGATTAGCACAAGCTCGACAGGCTTAGACGCGCTTGCGGTATTCGCCCGTGCGTGTGTCGACTTCAACCTTGTCACCTTGCGCCACAAACAAAGGCACAGCCACTTCGAAACCGGTTGAGATTTTGGCGGGTTTCAAGACTTTGCCTGAGGTGTCACCTTTGACAGCGGGCTCTGTCCAAGTGATTTCGCGCACCACGTTGGTGGGCAATTCGACAGAGATGGCTTTCTCGTCATAGAACACCACTTCAAGCTCCATGCCGTCTTCGAGGTAGTTCAAGGCGTCGCCCATATTGCTGGCTTCGACTTCGTATTGGTTGAAATCAGCGTCCATGCAAACGTACATGGGGTCCGCGAAATAAGAATAGGTGCAAGCCTTCTTGTCCAAGATCACTTGGTCCATCTTGTCATCGGCTTTGAACACGACTTCGGTGCCGAAGTTGGCGATCAAGCTTTTCAATTTCATGCGAACGGTGGAAGAGCCACGGCCGCCTCGCTGGTATTCGGTGCGTAGGACAACCATGGGGTCCTTGCCGTGCATGATGACGTTGCCAACGCGGATTTCTTGAGCGGTTTTCATAGTGTGAGGTTTTCTTAGAGTGTGGTGGCCCATGCAGCTCAAGCTGCGATGGGGTTCGCAAAGCCGCCTATTTTAGCGTTTTTGGGCCACGAAACTGAGTAGTTGCGTGGTGAGGTCTATTTGGGCCAGCAATCGTTGTCGCGTTTGGCGACTCCAACCACGCCAAACTTCAAGCGTGGTGTGGGTTAGCGAGGGGAGGGGCGCAAGAGTCAGGCCATTCCATATCGCATGAAATTGACGCAAATCTGCGGGCATGTCGAGTGCGGCTTCAAAGGCGTGAAGTTTGTGATGGTGTGCTTCATCGTCTTGCGGGTAGAGGTGCCACACAAACGGTTGACCGGCCCAGAGGGCTCGGACCAGCGAGTCCTCGCCGCGCACAAAGTTGAGGTCGCAGGTCCACAGCAGGTGGTCGAAGTCGATTTGGCTGAAATAGGGGAGTTGGCTGATGTGTAACTGGCCTGTGCCGTCAGTTGGCATGTTCAGGGCTTGTGTGGCGGCTGCCACAGCGGCGCTGGGGCGGCCCTGTGTGACCAACAAGCGGGTGGGTTCGTTGGCTTGACTGAGTTGCTGAAGTAGGCTGGGTAACACGGCTGGTTCGTAGCAAAACAAGCTGATGAGGCGTTCTAGGGGCGCGATGGGTTTGTCCAAGGGGAGCGCCCTTAGCCATGCAGCGCGGTTAAATGAGGATTGCCGCGTTGGGTGTGCATGAGCGCTGTTTAAACTGCCAGGCGACGAGGTTGCGCCCATCTCCACCCTAGCTGGTTCGCGCAGCAAGCCACCTGTGTCAGGCGTGAAGCCTGGAAAGAAAAACCATTTGGTAGCGCCGCGTGCTGGGCCGCTCATCACGGGTGAGGCTAAACCGTGTGAGCGGGCCACAAAGCTCTCGGCGCTGAGGTATTCAAGGTTAATCCACACGGGCGGTTTGCCCGCGCTCATGAAGGCTTGGAAGATTTCGGGGATTTCACACCCAAAGGCTTCGATGACCACATCCCCCAAATTGAAGGGGGCGCTTTGCGTCAAGGCTTGAAGCACTGCCTCATTGGGCCATGTGTGTACCTCGACGCCGTCGCAGCCTTGCGGCGCCATCCACGCCAGTGCAGATGCATCGTCCACCCACAGACGCACAATCTGGCCGCGTTGCGCGAGATCAGCGCAAAGCCGCCAGCACACGCCGAGGTCGCCATGGTTGTCGATGACGCGACACAAAATATCCCAACGAAGCTTGGGTGATGAATGAATACCTGATTTCACGCCTCAGATTGTCCACAATATGGACATGTCCAAAACTCCTTCAGACGCCACGCCAGATCACGTCGTACTGCGCCATCCCCCAGAGTTGTTAGAGCTGGTGGCCAGCTTGCCGGGATTGCCCGGTGTTTACCGCTACTTTGATGCGCAAGAACAGGTCCTTTACGTGGGCAAGGCCAACAACTTGAAGAAGCGGGTATCGAGCTATTTCCAAAAAGACCATGGCGGTTCACGCATTGGCCACATGGTCAGCAAAATTGTGCGGATGGAAACCACAGTGGTGCGCTCAGAGGCCGAGGCGCTGCTGTTAGAAAACAACCTCATCAAAACGCTCAAACCCAAATACAACATTTTGTTTCGGGATGACAAGAGCTACCCCTATTTGAAGATGACGCGTGGTTTAGGGCTCAAGCTGAACGCTGGGCTTGGGCAAGCGGATGCGCTCGGGCGTTTGGCCAGCCCGCAACCCCAGCAAGTGCCCCGCGTGGTGTATTACCGAGGCGCCGTAGACAAACGCCACGACTACTTTGGTCCGTATCCCAGCGTATGGGCGGTTCGAGAGGCCATTCAGTTGCTGCAAAAAGTGTTTCGCTTGCGCACCTGTGAAGACACGGTGTTCAACAACCGAACACGCCCGTGTTTGCTGTACCAAATCAAACGCTGTTCGGGGCCTTGCGTGGGCCTCATCTCTGTGCCCGAGTACCAGCGGGATGTGGACAGTGCCGTGCGCTTGTTGCGTGGCGAAACCCAAGAGGTGATGGCCAGCGTCGAAGCGCGCATGATGGCGCATGCTGAAAAGCTTGAGTTTGAACAAGCCGCTGAGCTACGCAACCAAATGAGCGCGCTCTCGAAGGTGCTTCACCAACAAGCGGTGGACACGGTAGGCGACCAAGACGTGGACATCCTGGCTGTCAAGGTGCAGGGGGGCAAAGCCTGTGTGAACTTGGCCATGGTGCGCGGTGGCCGCCATCTTGGCGATCGGCCCTACTTCCCCGTGCACGTGGACGACGCTGAGCCCACGGAAGTGCTGGACGCATTTTTGAGCCAACACTATTTGGATGTGCCTGTCCCTCCTGCACTCATCACCAGCCATGCGGTAGACAAAGAACTGCTGCAAGCTTTGATTGACCAAACGGGTGTGAAGATCACCGCCGTGCACAACCCGCGTGAACAACGGCGGGTCTGGCTAGAAATGGCGCAACAAAATGCCGACATCCAGCTCGCTCGCTTGCTGGCCGAAGAGGGTTCACAGCAAGCACGCACGCGTGCGCTGGTGGATGCGCTGGATTTAGCGCCTGAAGATTTAGAACAGTTCAGGGTGGAGTGCTTTGATATCTCGCATACCTCGGGTGAGTCCACACAAGCGTCGTGTGTGGTGTTTCATCACCACAAAATGCAAAGCGCGGAATACCGCCGCTACAACATTGAGGGCATCACAGGTGGCGACGACTATGCCGCCATGCGCCAAGTGTTGGTGCGTCGCTACAGCAAGTTGGCGGAGGCCGTGCGAGCGGGCGAAGGCAAGCTTCCTGACTTGGTATTGATTGACGGTGGCAAGGGCCAAGTGTCGATGGCGCGTGAGGTGTTTGAGTCCCTCGGTCTCGACCTGTCTCGCATCGTGGGCGTTGAAAAAGGCGAGGGCCGCAAAGTGGGTTTGGAAGAATTGGTGTTTGCCGATGGCCGCGAAAAGGTGTACCTCGGCCGTGACTCCGCCGCCTTGATGTTGGTGGCACAAATTCGTGACGAGGCGCACCGTTTTGCCATCACCGGCATGCGTGCGGCACGTGCCAAAGTGCGCGTGGGCGGCAGCAAATTAGAAGAAATTCCAGGAGTGGGGCCAAAGAAGCGCGCCAAGTTGCTTCAGCGCTTTGGCGGTGCACGCGGCGTGGGGGACGCAAGCGTGGCCGACTTGTCTACCGTGGAAGGTATTTCGGAAGAATTGGCGCAAACCATTTACAACGCCCTGCGCTAAGCCTGCTGCTCGCTGCGCATTGCTTAAAGCGACGCATTCAGCGTTACTTTTACAACCCACATCAGCTTTAGGTTTTGACGATTTCCAGCAAACGGTCTAGGCCACCGTCGTTGATGGCCACCATGGCTTGCTCCCGCACCTTGGGCTTGGCGTGATACGCCACTGACAAGCCCGCTTCTCCCATCATCAGCAAATCATTTGCGCCGTCTCCCATAGCAATGGCTTGTTTGGGGTTGATCCCCATTTGCGTGCAGATGTGCAGCAGCATCTTGCGCTTTTCTGCGCCATCGCAAATGTCGCCCCACTCTTGCGTGACCACATCGCCCGAGAGGTGACCGTTGTCAATCGCCAGCACGTTGCTTCGGGCGTAGTCGATGTTGAGCATCTCGCACACACGGTCGGCGAAGAAGGTAAATCCTCCACTGACCAACAAGACTTTTAGGCCGTGAGCTTTGCAGGTGTCGACCAGTGTTTTGGCGCCGGGATTTAAACGCAGACGATGTTCAAACACCTCGTGCAGGGCCGCTTCGGGCACGCCTTTGAGCAGCGCCACGCGGCGGCGCAAGCTGTCTTTGAAATCTGTAATCTCACCACGCATCGCCGCATCGGTGATAGCTGCCACCTCTGCCTTGCGGCCTGCGGCATCAGCAATCTCATCAATGCACTCGATGTTGATGAGTGTCGAGTCCATGTCAAACGCGATGAGTTTGAACTCTTGGAGTTTCAGCGGGGCGGTAAAACCTTGAATAGCAAGGCCGGGTGCAAATTCGATGGCAGTCGTCATAAAAAATATCTTGTCAGTCTTTGCTTTATGGCTGGGCCGCAGCCGCTTTGGCGACGGCTGCGGTGGGTGTGCCAAGCGAGCGCAGCACATCGCGCACCATTTGGGCTCTGGCTTGTGGCTCGGGCAACTCACGCTCAACGCGCAGCCGATCGTTCCCCGCCAGTTTGATGTGCTTGTTTTTTTGCACTAACTCGATGATGCGCATGGCGTCAAAGGGTGGGTTGGGTTTGAAGCTGATGTGCGTCACTCCTGGCGCAGCATCTACCTTTGTCACACCGTAGCTGCGGGCTTGCACGCGCAAGCGGTGCACGTCGATGAGGGTTTGCGCTTGCGCAGGCAGTTTGCCAAAGCGGTCCACAATTTCTTCGAGTAGTGCGTCAATTTGGTCGCCCGTTTTGGCAGTGGCTAATTTTTTGTAGAACGACAAGCGCAAGTGCACATCGCTGCAGTAGTCATCGGGCAGCAAAGCGGGGGCGTGCAGGTTGATTTCAGTGGTGGCGCTCAAGGGGCTGAGCAAGTCTGGTTCTTCGCCGTTTTTCAAAGCGCGCACAGCCTCAGACAGCATTTCGTTGTAGAGCTGAAAGCCCACTTCGAGCATATTGCCGCTTTGGTTTTCGCCCAGCACTTCGCCTGCACCACGGATTTCAAGATCATGCATAGCGAGGTAAAAGCCAGAGCCTAGTTCTTCCATTTGCTGAATCGCATCCAAGCGTTGCGAGGCTTGTTTGGTCAAGCCCTGGGTGTCGGGCACCATCAGGTAGGCGTAGGCTTGATGATGGCTGCGGCCCACACGGCCGCGCAACTGGTGCAGCTGCGCTAAACCAAACTTGTCGGCGCGGCTCATGACGATGGTGTTGGCGCTGGGCACATCAATGCCAGTTTCGATGATGGTCGAGCACAGCAGCAGGTTGTAGCGTTGAGCCACGAAGTCGCGCATGACCCGCTCTAGCTCGCGTTCAGGCATTTGGCCGTGGGCCACAGCGATGCGAGCTTCTGGCAGCAGTTCTTCAAGCTGAGCACGACGGTTCTCAATCGTGGCGACCTCGTTGTGCAAGAAATAGCACTGACCACCACGCTTGAGTTCGCGCAGGACAGCTTCGCGGATGACCCCATTGCCTTCATTGCGCACAAAGGTTTTGATGGCCAGACGGCGTTGGGGTGCTGTGGCGATGACGCTCAAATCGCGCAGACCTTCAAGCGCCATACCCAAGGTGCGCGGAATAGGTGTTGCGGTGAGCGTGAGCACATCCACCTCGGCGCGCATAGCCTTCATGGCCTCTTTGTGTCGCACGCCAAAGCGGTGTTCTTCGTCAATGATGAGCAGGCCGAGGTCTTTGAATTTGACGGACTCGCTCAGTAACTTATGGGTACCCACCACGATGTCGACTTGACCTTCTTCCAAACCCTTGGCGGCAGCGCTGATTTCTTTGGCTGAACGAAAGCGGCTCATCTCCGCAATTTTGATGGGCCATTTGCTGAAACGGTCTACCAGCGTTTGGTAATGCTGTTCAGCCAGCAGCGTGGTGGGGGCCAAGAAGGCTACTTGCTTGCCCCCGGTGACGGCGACGAAGGCTGCACGCAGGGCCACCTCGGTTTTGCCAAAACCCACATCACCACAGACCAAACGGTCCATGGGGCGAGGGCTGATCATGTCTTGCATGACGGCGTGAATGGCCGCGCGTTGGTCGGCGGTTTCCTCAAAGCCAAAGTCGTTGGCAAAGGTTTCGTAATCCTGCGGCGAGTAGCGAAATGGGTGGCCTTCGCGTGCCGCGCGGCGCGCGTAGATGTTGAGCAGCTCAGCAGCGGCGTCTCGCACTTGTTCGGCAGCGCGACGTTTGGCTTTGTCCCATTGGGAGGAACCGAGTTTGTGCAGCGGCGCTTCGTCAGCGCTCACGCCTGTGTAGCGGCCAATCAAGTGGAGCTGGCTCACGGGCACATAGAGCACGGCGTTGTCGGCGTATTCGAGGTGCAAAAATTCTTGCAGCGCGAGCGTCCCATCGGCATTTTTCTCGCCCAAATCCATGTTGATGAGACCACGGTAGCGGCCAATGCCGTGGGCGTTGTGCACCACGGGGTCGCCGAGGTTGAGTTCGGACAAGTCTTTGATGAGCGCTTCGACATCGCTCACCTGTTCTTGTTTTTTGCGGCGGCGTGTGGTGGCGCCTACAGCAAACAGTTCAGTCTCGGTGATGAGGTCTAAGCCAGCTTCGGTCCAGCTAAAGCCCACTTGCAGGGCGGCTGTGGCAATGCCGATTTTTTCGGCGCTGCTCTCAAACTCGGCCAGCGAATCAAACGCAGGTGGGCTGACGTTGGAGGAGCGCAAGAAGTCGAGCAGGCTTTCGCGGCGGCCATCGCTCTCGGCCAAGATCAGCAAGCGGTTGGTTGTTTTGTTGGCGTGCGCTTGCAGCTTTTGCAGGGGGTCTGACGCGCCCCGCACCACGGTGAGGTCGGGCAGGGATTGGGCAAACGCGTTGTCAATGACGTCTGTGACGAACGGGCGCACTGCAAATTGCGCATAGCTGTTTGCGGCGGCGTAAAACTGTTCGGCACTTAAAAACAAATGGGCAGGTGGCAACGCAGGGCGTTCGGGGTCGCCGTGCACCAAACGATAGCGGTCTTGCGTGTCTTGCCAGAAGCGTTGAAAGACTGGTTCTAAGTCACCATGTAACACCACCGTGGCCGATGTGCCAAGGTAGTCAAACACCGTGGCAGTTTCTTCGAAGAACAAGGGCAGGTAGTACTCAATGCCAGCAGTGGCCACGCCGTTACCTATGTCTTTGTAGATGCGGCTTTTGGTAGGGTCGCCATCGAGCATTTCGCGCCAACGGTTGCGAAACAACGCGCGTGCTGCGTCATCCATCGGGAACTCACGGCCAGGCAACAAGCGTACTTCGGGCACAGGGTAGAGGCTGCGTTGGCTGTCGGGATCGAAGGTGCGGATGGAGTCGATTTCGTTGTCAAACAAATCAACGCGATAGGGCACCAACGACCCCATGGGGAAGAGGTCAATCAAGCCGCCGCGCACCGCGTACTCGCCAGGGCTGACGACTTGGGTGACGTGGGTGTAGCCAGCCAGTGTGAGCTGAGACTTGAGCTTGGCTTCGTCGAGGGCTTGTTTAGCTTTGAAATGAAAGGTATAGCCCGCCAAAAATGCAGGTGGCGCCAGGCGATATAGCGCGGTCGTGGCGGGAATCAGCACCACATCGGCATCGCCCTGGGAGATGCGCCAAAGCGTGGCCAAACGCTCGCTAATGAGGTCTTGGTGCGGGGAGAAGCTGTCGTAGGGTAGTGTTTCCCAGTCAGGAAAAAGAACGCAGCGCAGATCGGGCGCGAAGAACGCCATTTCGTCTTGCAGGCGCTGCGCGTCCACCGCATCGGCGGTGATGATGGCGACGCGTTGTTGTTTGTTTTTTTCGCGTGTGCCGAGTTGAGCGAGCAGCAATGCGTCGGCGGAGCCAACAGGGCGGGGTAGGGCAAATCGTTTGCCAGGACTCAAAGAGGGCAGGTGCATTGGGGTAATTCTAGAATGGGGGCTGAGCTTTTTAATCCATGAGGCTCAAACCCACGCAATGTCCTTACATACACCGACCCCTATTCGCTTTTATACAGTCATTCCCTGTGCTGGTTTTGGCAGCCGTGCGGGCACATCCACGCCAAAACAATACCAGCCTATTGCGGGCTTACCCATGGTGGTGCACACGCTCAAAGCCTTTGCGGGTGTGCAGCGTCTGTCGATGGGTGTTCTGGTCTTGTCCCCTGATGATGTGACCATGGACGGCGTGCTAGCCATGCATCCTCAGCCTTTGTTTAAGACATCGCGCACAGGCGGCGCCACCCGCGCACAGAGCGTGCTGGCTGGTTTACGTGAGTTGTTGAGACACGGCGCGAATGACACCGATTGGGTGCTGGTGCATGATGCCGCACGCTGTTTGGTTACGCCTGGACAAATCAATCTCTTGATCGATGCTTGTCAAAACGATGCGGTGGGCGGCTTGCTGGCTCATAAACTGGCAGACACCTTAAAAACCGAAATCCTAGGCCGTGTGTGCGAAACAGTGGATCGATCAGACAAGTGGTTGGCCCAAACCCCTCAGATGTTTCGACTCGGCGTTTTGACACATGCCTTAGAACAGGCAGGCGCTAAAGTGACGGATGAAGCCAGTGCCTTAGAGGCACTGGGCTTGAGTCCACTGCTTGTGCCTGGCAACGCGCAAAACTTCAAGGTGACCTACCCCGAAGACTTTGCCTTAGCTGCTGCTATTTTGAATTCGCGTTTTGACGCTTGATGGAGAGCCCTCATGACGACTACACCCTCATTTCGAATTGGAGAAGGCTGGGATATCCATGCCTTAGTCGAAGGTCGCCCACTCATGCTGGGTGGAGTGCTTGTTGATCATTCATTTGGTTTGCTGGGTCATTCAGACGCAGATGTGTTGTTGCATGCCATCACTGATGCTTTGCTGGGAGCCGCAGGTTTGGGTGATATCGGCAGGCATTTTTCAGATACCGATGCTGCCTACAAGGGCGCTGATTCATGGGTTCTGCTGCAAGAGGCAGGTAAGAAGGTCAGAGTTGCGGGTTTCCAAATTGGCAATATCGACAGTACCGTGATTGCGCAAGCACCTAAGCTTGCGGCCTATATTCCAGCCATGTGTCAGCGTATTGCGCAAGCACTCGAAGTGGATGAGTCTCGTGTGAATGTCAAGGCAAAGACGGCCGAAAAAATAGGCCCTGTGGGGCAGGGCCTATGTATGGAGGCTCGCGCGGTGGCGCTGATTTATTAGTGGCTGCTTGTTTGAGTACCCAAGGCGGCCAGCCCGTCTACGACTTCTCGAACGACTCGACGGTGTTCCGGTTGCAGAGAAAAATAGCGAGAGATCAGTTGTTGATCGACGAGATTAATGTTTGTATCGGCTAAGGTTTCATCCGAAGGTCGAGGTGGCGGCGTCCCAAACAGCAAACCCTCGGGGGAAATTTTTAACCATTTCGACAAAACAAGCAGTTTGTCTTGTTTTGGGATGGACACACCCATGAGCCAATTGCGTGCAGCGTGTGAGGAAATTCCCTCACCCCAATAGCGCAAGTTGAACTCGTTGGCGACAACCGTAGCAGAAACGCGAACGCCAGCGTCTTTAAGCGCAGCACGAAAACGATCTGCAAATTGTGGGGTTTCTTTGGGATAGATTTGTGGCATGCAGTAAAGGTAAGTCAATAATGGTTATTTAGTATTAACTTTAACTAAAAAATTTATTTTTTAGTAGTTAATTATCTACAAATAAACCCGTATTGATCCACTATTTACTGCGCGGTCCAGCCCCCATCCATATTCCACGCCACGCCTTTGACGTTATTGGCAGCAGCAGAACAAAAGAAAACAGCAAGTTCTCCAAGTTCCTCGGGCGTGGTGAATTGCATAGAGGGCTCTTTCTCACCCAGCAGCAATTTGATGGCTTGCTCATTGGAAATGTTCAGCGCGGCAGCTTTCGCGTCGACCTGTTTTTGGACCAGTGGCGTCAGCACCCAGCCAGGACAGATGGCATTGCATGTGATGCCCGTCGTAGCGTTTTCTAGTGCAGTAACTTTGGTTAAGCCAACGAGGCCATGTTTGGCAGCAACATAAGCCGACTTTTGCGCAGAGCCGACCAACCCATGAATGGACGCGACGTTGATGATGCGGCCCCAATTTTGTTTTTGCATATGGGGCAAAGCCAGGCGCGAGGTGTGGAAGGCGCTACTGAGGTTGATGGCGATGACGGCATCCCACCGTTCGACTGGGAAGTCCTCCACGGGGGCCACGTGTTGAATGCCGGCGTTGTTGACCAAAATGTCTATGCCACCAAACGTGGCTGAAGAAAATTCCATCATCGCCTCGATGTCAGCAACTTTGCTCATGTCGGCGCCGTGGTAGCTGACCTGGACCCCAAAAGCGGCGATCTCAGCTTTGGGGCCTTCGATGTCACCAAAACCATTCAGGATGATATTGGCGCCATGGCGAGCCAAGGATTTGGCAATTCCAAGGCCAATTCCGCTCGTAGAACCTGTGACCAAAGCTGTTTTACCAATGAGTGTGTGTTCAGACATATTCAAAACTCCATGCATTACGATGAGAAACCTATAGCTATTATGCGTTTGACGCGTTGACATGAAACATCAGGGAGGAACACAACGGACTATGCTTTTGAGTGCCGCGTTGCAAGATTTGCCAGATCAGCCAGACGCTTTGGTGCGTGCGCGGGCATTTGCACAGCCGTTGTTAGTGGATGTCACTTTGGACACAGGCGAAGACGCGTTGTCGCATGCCGATGCGATGACCTCCATCTTGCGCCAAATCGGCGGCTCTGAAGCGATGCAAGCGGCTTGTTTTCTGGTGTATGCCGTTGAGCATTTGCATAAACCCGATGAGGTGATTGCCAAAGGCTTTGGTTCGGGCTTTGCCGAGTTGGCCGTCGAGACGGCACGCTTAATTCGTGTGCAGCGCCAAGCCCGTGCGGTGGCGGCTGAGTCGCAACATGCGGCCATGCAAACTGAGAATGTCCGCAAGATGTTGCTCGCCTTCTCGCGTGATTTGCGTGTGGTGCTTCTTCGTTTGGCATCACGCTTGCAAACTTTGCGGTATTTCGCCGCTTTTAAAAAACCAGTTCCCCAAGATTTGGCCTATGAGTCGTTACACATATTTGCACCTTTGGCTAATCGTTTGGGCATCTGGCAAATTAAATGGGAAATGGAAGATTTGTCTTTTCGTTTTCTCGAGCCAACCACTTACCACGAGATTGCCCATTTGCTGGATGGTAAACGGACCGAGCGCGAACACTACATGACGCAGTTGCGTGACAGATTAGAAGCTGATTTGATGGCCCAAGGCATCAGAGCGCAGGTAGCTGGGCGGCCTAAGCACATTTACAGCATCGTGAAAAAAATGCGTGGAAAGGGGTTGGACTTTTCGCGAGTGTTTGACGTCCGCGCTTTGCGCGTGGTGGTGCCCTCAGTGCCTGATTGCTATGCCACTTTGAGCTTGGTCCACACGCAGTTTGCACCCGTTGATTCAGAGTTTGACGATTACATTGCCAAACCCAAACAAAATGGCTACCAATCATTGCACACTGTTGTAAGAGATGGGCAAGATCGCCCCATTGAAATTCAAATCCGAACACAAGAGATGCATGACCATGCCGAAAATGGTGTAGCTGCCCACTGGGCTTACAAAGAGGCTGGCAACAAGGGTTATGCAGGAGTCAGCGCCTCTGGTGATTACGATGCCAAGATTGCGGTGCTTCGTCAACTCTTAGCTTGGGAGCGGGAGCTCTCTGCTGACGCGCAAAGCCAGGCCACCACGGATGCACTGAGTGACCGCATTTACGTATTGACACCGGATGCTGCGGTTGTGGAGTTGCCCCAAGGCGGCACCCCGATTGACTTTGCCTACACCTTGCACACCAACTTGGGCCATCGTTGTCGAGGTGCTCGTGTGGATGGTTCATTGGTGCCACTGAACACACAACTTAAAAATGGTCAAACAGTTGAAATCACCGCCATCAAAGAAGGTGGCCCTTCACGAGACTGGTTGAATGCTGAGTTAGGTTTTTTAGCCAGTGCGCGTGCACGTGCCAAGGTGCGGGCTTGGTTTAACGCTCAGGCGATGCAAGAAACCGCGGCCAAGGGGCGAGAGGCGGTGGAGAAACTCTTGCAACGCGAGGGTAAGACGTCAATCAAGCTTGAGGATTTGGCTTCGAGACTCGGTTTCAAATCTGCAGAGGCTTTGTTTGAGGTGGTGGGCAAAGACGAATTCTCATTACGAAATATCGAAACTTTGCTCAACCCTGTTGCCCTTGTGGAGGATGCCGACAGTTTCGTGCGAGTGAAAAAAGCAAGACCTCACGACAGAACGTCCAAAAGTGGCGTGTTGGTAGTGGGTATCGACTCTTTGCTCACCCAATTGAGCAAATGCTGTAAGCCCGCGCCGCCCGATGACATTCGTGGCTTTGTGACGCGCGGCAAGGGTGTCAGCATCCATCGCTCGGACTGTGGCAATTTCCGTCAAATGGCCATTCGCAGTGGCGACCGTGTCATAGAAGTGGATTGGGGGAAATCATCCGCAGTGCAAGCTTGGGTTTATCCAGTGGATGTGAACATCGAAGCCTTGGACCGTCAGGGATTGTTGCGTGACATCTCTGAAGTATTTGCCAAAGAAAAGATGAATGTGATTGGGGTCCAAACCCAGTCGGTCAAAGATTTGGCTTGGATGACCTTTACTGTGGAAGTCCTCGATGCCAGTCGATTGCAAAAGGTGTTGTCATTGGTCAAAGAGGTGCGAGGCGTGCGAACTGCGAAGCGCCGCTGAAGTCTGCTACAATTTTCTCTTCGAACAATGTAGGCGCGTAGCTCAGTTGGTTAGAGCACCACCTTGACATGGTGGGGGTCGTTGGTTCGATTCCAATCGCGCCTACCAAATTGTTCCGTCAAGCCCGGCACTGTTTGAACAGTACTGGGCTTTTCTCTTTCAGCGGGAGCTGGCTTTCATGAGCAGCAAAAAAATAAATCCTTCACAGGACACGCAAGACCGCGTGATCAAAAAGTATCCCAATCGCCGCTTGTATGACACTTCGTCATCCAGCTATGTGGCTTTGGCAGACATCAAGCAGTTGGTGATGCAAAACACGGTCTTTCGTGTGGTGGATGCCAAATCAGGTGAAGATCTAACACGAAGCATCTTGTTGCAAATCATTTTGGAGCATGAGTCCGAAGGCGCACCCATGTTGACTGAGCAGGTACTGGCCAACATTATTCGTTTCTATGGGCATTCGATGCAGGGCTTCATGGGCGCTTACTTAGAAAAGAATGTGCAAACTTTCATGGACAACGTGCCTCAGTTGCCTATCGTGCCAACACTCATGAGCAGCTATGCTGAGCAAGTGCAAAAACAAACCGAACATATGATGGATGTGATGGGACTGAATCGTAAATGACTGACGTAACTGCCCCAAAAGTTGGCTTCGTGAGCTTGGGCTGCCCCAAGGCGTTGACCGACTCTGAATTGATCTTGACGCAACTCAGCGCTGAGGGATATCAAACCTCAAAAACCTTTGCTGGTGCCGACTTGGTCATTGTGAATACCTGTGGTTTCATAGATGACGCAGTCAAAGAGAGTCTTGACACGATCGGTGAGGCTTTGGCTGAAAACGGCAAGGTCATTGTCACCGGATGCTTGGGTGCTCGCCAGGTTGAAGGGGGATCCAACCTTGTCAGGCAAATGCACCCCAGCGTCTTGGCTGTGACAGGCCCTCATGCCACGCAAGAGGTCATGGATGCGGTGCATGCCCATTTGCCAAAGCCCCATGATCCTTTCATCGACTTGGTTCCCAACAGCTTTGGTGAGGCGGGCATCAAGCTCACACCAAAACACTATGCGTATTTAAAAATCAGTGAAGGCTGTAACCACCGTTGCACGTTTTGCATCATCCCGTCCATGCGTGGTGATTTGGTGAGCCGCCCCATCGGCGATGTCCTCAAAGAAGCACGTGCTTTGTTTGAAGGTGGCGTGAAAGAACTGTTGGTGATCAGCCAAGACACATCAGCTTATGGGGTGGATGTGAAATACATCACTGGATTCTTTGACGGCCAACCTATTAAGACCCGAACAGTTGAACTGGCCCAAGCGTTGGCCAAATTAGCCGAGACTTATGGCGCTTGGGTGCGTTTGCACTATGTTTACCCCTACCCAAGCGTGGACGAGATCATCCCTTTGATGTCCTTGGGCCATGTATTACCTTATCTGGATGTGCCGTTCCAGCACAGCCACCCCGATGTACTCAAGCGCATGAAGCGTCCAGCCAGTGGTGAAAAGAACCTTGAGCGAATCGCGCGTTGGCGAGAACTCTGCCCGCAAATCGTGATTCGCAGCACCTTTATCGCTGGTTTTCCAGGTGAGACAGAAGAAGAGTTTGAGCATCTACTCAATTTCGTGCGTGAGGCCGAGATTGACCGCGCGGGTTGCTTTGCCTACAGCCCTGTGGACGGCGCAGAGGCCAACAACATTGCAGGCATGTTGCCAAAGGAAGTGCGTGACGAGCGCCAAGCGCGCTTTATGGCGGTAGCTGAAGAGGTGTCCATTGCCAAGCTCAAGCGCCGCATTGGTTCGACCCTACAAGTGTTAGTCGACTCAGCCTCTGCTGGAGGTCGCAAAGGGGGCGTGGGGCGAAGTTATGCGGATGCGCCTGAGATTGATGGCGTGGTGCAACTTTTGCCCCCCGAAAAGCTTAGCAAGGTATTGAAGGTGGGTGAGTTCACGCGCGCCAAAGTGGTGGCGACAGATGGTCATGATCTTGTCGCATTACCGATTTAAATTCATCAAAAAGTAAAAGCCACCTCAAAGGTGGCTTTCATTTAACTTATATTGGTGCCCAGGAAGGGACTCGAACCCCCACGAAGTTACTCGCTAGTACCTGAAACTAGTGCGTCTACCAATTCCGCCACCTGGGCATTTCAGGAAAGAGAGGCATTGTATCAAGAATTCCACACACACCAGTGGGCTACTGGAAGAGTTTGAAGGGACTGTTTCGGGTCACCGTGATGGTCATGGCTTTGTTCAGCGCGATGATGGCGCTCCCGACATCTTTTTGCCGCCGAACGAGATGCGTGCTGTTTTGCACCGTGATCGCGTCAAGGCACGCATTGTTCGCCAAGATCGTAAAGGACGCCCCGAAGGTCGAGTGGTTGAAATTTTGGAGCGATCCAAGCAACCCATCATTGGACGTTTGTTGCAAGAGAGTGGTGTTTGGTTGGTTGCACCTGAAGACAAGCGCTACGGCCAAGACGTGTTGATCAATAAAGGCGCGACTGCCAAAGCAATGGTGGGTCAAGTGGTGGTGGTCGAGTTGACTGAGCCGCCAAGTTTGTATGGCCAGCCTGTGGGCCGTATCAAAGAAGTCTTGGGTGAAGTGGATGACCCTGGAATGGAAATTGAAATTGCGGTGCGCAAATATGGCGTGCCGCATGAGTTTTCTGATGCATGTTTGGCTTTGGCGCGGGGTCTGCCTGATCAGGTGCGACCACAAGATAAAAAAGACCGTGTTGACTTAACCGATGTGCCCTTGGTCACTATTGATGGAGAAGATGCACGCGACTTTGACGACGCTGTTTATTGCGAACCTACCAAGGTGGGGCAGGGCAGTGGTTGGCGTTTGTTGGTAGCCATTGCAGACGTGAGTAACTATGTGGACACAGGCAGCGCCATTGATGTAGACGCTTATGACCGTGCGACCAGTGTGTATTTTCCGCGCCGTGTGATTCCGATGTTGCCTGAGAAGCTTTCAAATGGTTTGTGCTCTTTGAATCCAGATGTCGAACGCTTATGCATGGTGTGTGACATGTTGATCAATGCCTCTGGGGATGTGGAGGCTTATCAGTTTTACCCCGCCGTGATGTTCAGTCATGCGCGTTTCACGTACACCGAAGTGGCAGCTATTTTGTCCAACACCCGTGGGCCAGAGGCTGCTAAGCGCAAAGAGCGGATTGAAGATTTACTTAATTTGCACGATGTCTACGGTGCACTGCTCAAAGCACGGCGTGTTCGTGGTGCGGTTGACTTTGAAACCACTGAAACTCAAATTGTGTGTGATGAAAGTGGCCGTATCGACAAGATCGTTCCTCGCATTCGAAATGATGCCCATAAGCTCATTGAAGAAGCCATGTTGGCCGCCAATGTCTGCAGTGCAGACTTCATCTTGCAAAGTAAGCACCCAGGCTTGTTCCGTGTGCACGAAGGGCCAACGCCAGAAAAGATTGACCTGCTGCGTGGTTACCTCAAAGCCACCGGTGTGGGAATGAGTGTGAGCGACAACCCTAAGCCGGCCGAATTTCAAGCGATCGCTGAGGCGACCAAAGAACGACCCGATGCCCAGCAAATTCATTCCATGTTGCTGCGCTCCATGCAGCAAGCTGTTTACACCCCCGATAACAACGGCCACTTTGGCTTAGCGTTTGAGGCTTATACGCATTTCACCAGTCCGATTCGTCGCTACCCAGATCTCTTGGTTCACCGCGTCATCAAAGCAATTCTTCACAAGCGTAAATACACATTACCAGCGTTACCAACGCCAGGTGAGGCGCATGCCAAACTGGCGCGTCGCTTGGCTTTGCGTGTGCGTGAGCCAGAAAACAAGCTGCTGCCAAAAACCAAGCCCTCGCCAGATCTTCAGGCCTGGGAGGCCGCAGGCTTGCATTGCAGTGCCAATGAGCGCCGTGCCGATGAAGCCAGCCGCGATGTAGAAGCCTGGCTCAAGTGCAAATACATGCGCGAGCATTTGGGCGAAGAGTACGGAGGTGTCGTGACGTCTGCGACGGGTTTTGGTTTGTTTGTGACCTTGGATGCGATGTATGTCGAAGGCTTGGTTCACATCACAGAGCTAGGGGGCGAATATTTCCGCTTTGATGAAATGCGTCAAGAGTTGCGTGGCGAACGCACGGGCATTCGCTATGGCATCGGTTCACGTGTACGTATTCAGGTGAGTCGTGTTGACTTGGATGGCCGCAAGATCGATTTCAGATTGGTCCGCGAAGCCGATGAACTGTTGATCCGTAATGGCAAAGATACATCAGGCTCGCCCATGCAAACATTCAAAACCGCCGTCAAGAAGGCATTCACCAAAATGAGTGCCAAAGAAGCGAGGAGCGAGTCAAAATTGTCGTCAGGAAGAGCTGGCAAGCTCAGCGATAAAAAGACCAGCGCGAAGAGCCGCCGCTCTCGCAAGTGAGTTTGTAGCTAGCCAGTCCTTGTCGCGTTAGCGAACGGCGGCTGCTAGCCCTGCTGCGTTCAGTGCTGGCCCGTGGGTTGGCCATGCATTGGCTGTTTGTCCGTGTGAATACACGGCTTGGCAGGTTGCTTCAAACGTGTCGGCATGGTGTGTGATGTAGGCGCCGATCAGGCCTGCCAGTACATCTCCCGTTCCTGAGCTAGCCAGCATGGCGTTGCCAGAGCCGTTGATCACTGATCTGCGTTGTGATTGAGCGATGACGCTGCCTGAACCCTTGAGAACCACCACACATTGAAATCTGTCTGCTAATTCTTGCGCGGCATTCAAACGGTTGTGTTGAATGTTGTGAGTGGTACAGCTCAACAGTCGCGCTGCTTCGAGAGGGTGGGGAGTCATGACCGTTGGTTTGCGGCGTGAATGACGAAGATACAGCAGCCGTTGCAGGGAGGTGTCTTGCGCAATGGCATTCAGCGCGTCGGCATCCAACACCAAGCGCTGCGAGGTCGAAAGCACCTGGGGCAACAAAGCATGAATGGCGTTGCCAGCGCCACAACCGCAAACCACCGTGGATGCATCTAATGCCAACTCGTTGGGCTTGCACACCATCAATGCCGGTTGCGCTGCTGTGACCACATACTGCGCGGCTGTATCCAATAGACCCAATCGCACGCGACCCGCGCCACCTTGTAAGGCAGCCAAGCCTGCGAGCATCGCAGCACCTGTCATGCCATGCGCGCCGCCAATGATGGACACATCGCCAAAGCTGCCCTTATGGCTGTTGTGCGGCCTTGAGTTTTGAAGAACCAGACGCTGTTGCAGCCACGCTGTGGGATCGCTTGTTGTATCTACCCCGAGATTGTTAAACCAAACTTGGCCCGAGGCATCACGCCCGTCGCCAGTGAATAACCCAGGCTTTAAGGTGAGCAGGCTCAAGGTATGCACTTGGGCATTTGCTGGACGGACGGGAGGCGCACCCAGCCATTCGCCTGTGTCCGCCAACAACCCTGTGGGCATGTCCACACACAACACAGGAGAGGCTGACGTTTGCATGATGCGCAGCCACTCGGCCATGTCGTCTTTCGGGGGGCGCTGCGCGCCAATGCCCAACAGAGCGTCGATGGCGAAGTCAAATTTCTCGGGAGGGTGTTCAGACAAGTTCACGCCAGCTGCTTTTGCACGATGCCACGCATATTGGGTATCTTCGGGTGCATCAGTCGCATTGTTGAGCCAAGTCACGACAGCTTGTTT
>JAVLFR010000138.1:0-6028 GCA_046052785.1 Limnohabitans sp.
TATCTTCGACCTAGACATCAAGAACAAGCCCATCGGCCACTAAAATCTAAGCCATGCTTGAAATGCTTCCGCAGATGCCGAACAAACCGAATGAGGTTAAGGCGCCGGTGCGAACAATTTTGATGCAGTGCCGGCGAGCCTTTGTGCTCGCCTTTTTCATTACCTTTGTCATCGACATCTTGGGCGTGACCCCGATGCTCTACATGATGAACGTGATGGACCGCGTGGTCTCAGCCCGCAGTGGTGTGACCTTGGTCTCGCTCACCCTGTTGGTTATTGCGTTTTATGTGTTCTGGTCAGCGCTCGATTGGATTCGCACCCGCTTGATGGTGCGCCTGTCTTTGCGCATCGACTGGGAGCTGGCGGCTGACGTGTTTGACGCGTCTTTTCGCCGCTACGTCAACCGCAAAAACATCAACGTGCAGCAGCTGCTGGGCGACTTGCAGTCGCTGCGCCAGTTTTTCACGGGCCCCTCCGTGCTGACCCTCATGGACGCCCCGTTTGCGGTAGTGTTCATCTTTATTGGCGCGCTGTTTCACCCCTACTTGGCCATCTTTGCCGTGTGTGCCTCGGTGCTGATGTTGATCGTGTCTTATGGCAGCATCAAGATCACCAGCCCTATTTTGAAAGAGGCCAACGAGGCCAACGCCGAGGCCTCACGTGTGGCGGGCAGCAGCCTGCGCCAAGCCGAAACCACACTGGCCTTGGGCATGCTGGCCGGGGTGCGCAACCGCTGGTACGAGCAGCACCGCATTTTCTTGACCAACCAAGTCAACGCCAGCGAAGCCACGGGCCTGATGGGCGGCATGTCGGGCTTTTTGCAAAAGGCCATGCCCTCGCTGCAAATGGCCTTGGGCGCCTTCTTGGCCATGGAGGGCTTGATCACTGGCGGCATGATCATGGCGGCCTCTATGCTGATCAGCAAGGCCGTTAGCCCGCTGCAAAAACTCATCGGCGGCTGGAAAGACATCGTCGCCGCGCGCCAAGCTTATGACCGCCTCAACGAGTTGCTCAGCCAAGACATGCAGCTCAAAAAAGGCATGAAGCTGCCAGCGCCCGTGGGCCGTTTGTCTGTGCAAGAGGCCGTGGGCGTGCCGCCTGGTCACGACAAGGCCGTGATTTCGGACATCAACATCACCTTAGAGCCTGGCCAAGTGTTGGCCATCGTGGGCCCCAGCGCTGCGGGCAAGACATCGCTAGTCAAACTGCTCATGGGCGTGTGGGCACCAGCGCGCGGCCATGTGCGCTTAGACGGGGTGGAAATTTCGGAGTGGAGCCATGACGACGTGGGCCCCTTGGTGGGCTATGTGCCGCAAGAGATCGAATTCTTTGAGGGCACCGTGGCCGAAAACATTGCCCGTCTAGGCGAAGTCGACCCTGAAAAAGTGGTGCACGCCGCCAAGCTCATCGACATGCACGAGATTATTTTGGGTTTCCCCAAGGGCTACGACACCCTGCTGGGCGAGACTGGTTTTGCGCCCTCGGGCGGCCAGCGCCAGAGACTGGCCATTGCGCGCGCCATCTACGGCATGCCTAAGTATGTGGTGATGGACGAGCCCAACTCCAACCTCGACGAGTTGGGCGAGACCGCCCTCATTCAGTGCGTGATGGCCCTGAAGCAAAACGGCGGCAGTGTGGTCATCACCACCCACCGCCCGCGCCTGATCAACACCGTCGACATGATGCTCGTGCTCAAGGCTGGCAGGCAGGTGGCCTATGGCTCGTCCAAGGACATGCTTGAGGCCGTCAAACGCCTGCAAGTGGTGCCAGGTGAAGACGGCGGTGGCGCACCCGAACCCTCGGCACCCGCCGTGGCGCCTGTGGCTCAGCAAGGTGGCGCATGACCGAGGCCGTTCTTCCCGAGGTCACTCCCGCGGCAGCCGTGGCCAAGCCGCTCGCCATCAGCTGGTGGGACCGAGCGGTCAGCGGCGAAGCCCGTCTGAGCGGCTGGATTGACAGCTGGAACCCTTATGCCCCCGAAAAGCTCCACGGCCGTGGCCTCAAGCCCGTGGAGATTGAGGAGTCAGATATTCGCCGTCACGCGTCGCGCTGGTTCTTGGGCTTCTTCGCTTTGTTCTTGGGCTGGGCGTTTTTGGCGCCGATTGATGAGGGCGTGACTGTGCCCGCCGAAGTGTCGGTGCTGGGCAACCGCAAGCAAGTGCAGCACCCTTCGGGCGGCGTGGTGCAAGAAATCATGGTGCGCGAAGGCGCCGAGGTCGAGGCGGGTCAAGTGCTGGTGCGCGTCAACCCCTTAAAGAGCGACGCCGAGCTGACAGGTGTGGGGCTGCAGTACATCAACCTCTTGGCCAGCGAGTCGCGCCTCAAGGCCGAGCGCGATGGCTCGGGCGTTATACGCTGGGAAGAAGAGCTCAGCAAGCGCTTTAAGCCTGGCGACGTGCAGGTGCAAGACGCCAAAAACCTGCAGCAGCAGCTCTTTAACTCGCGCCGTGCCGAATACAACGGGCAAGTCTCTAGCCTCAACGAGCAGATCACGGGACTGACCGCCATGATGCAAGCCAAGCGCACACAGCAGCGCAGCATCCGCGAGGAAATGGCCAACACCAGCAAGTTGGCTAAAGACGGCTTTGTGCCCCAATCGCAGGCCAATCAGGCCGAGCGGCAAAACAGTGACATCGAGTCTGCCATTGCCAACACCCAGGCCGAGATTGCGCGAGCCAAGCTGTCCATCAGTCAGGTGCGCACTGCGTTCTTGAAGGACATCGATACCCAATTGCAAGACATCCAAAAAAACCGAGACGCCATTCTCAGCCGTTTGGATGCGATCAAGTTTGACCGTGACCTCGCCGAGGTGCGTGCCCCCGTGAGCGGCAGTGTGGTGGGCCTCAAGGTGTTCACCATCGGTGGCGTCATCACCTCCGGCCAAGTGCTGATGGAAGTGGTGCCTAAGGACGAAACCCTGATTGTGCAAGCCAAGATACCAGCCAGAATCATTGACAAAGTGCGCGTGGGCATGGAGACCGACATGCGCTTTACAGCCTTTAACCAAAACACCACGCCGATAATTCCTGGCCTAGTCAAGGTGGTGGGTGCCGACAAAGAACCCGGCAACGACAAGGAAGAATACTACCTCGGCCAGGTCGAGGCCACTAAGGAAGGCTTGAAAAAGCTCGCTGGCCTCAAGGTCCAGCCCGGCATGCCGGTGGACGTGGTGATCAAGGCGGGCGAGCGCACCTTTATGAGCTATTTGCTCAAGCCCTTGAGCGACAAACTCGCCTTGGCTTTCAAGAACTGATCGTCTCAAAGGTCAGCACAAATCAAACTACCGTGCAAAGTGAAATATGAAAAAACTAAAAACAACTTTCTCTCTGGCCATTGGCATGTTGCTGGCCACCGCCTTGGGCCAGGCCCAAGCGCTTGACCTGGTGGCCGACTACCAGCGCGCTAAAACCTTTGACCCCACGTTTCAAACCGCCACAGCAGAGCTGGCCGCCAACCTGTCCGCCGCCACCCAGTCATACACCGCCTATGCGCCCGTGGGTAGCTTGAACAACCAACGCATCCCAACCGACTCAGTCAACCGCACCACGCTGACCATCTCGCAGCCCGTGCTCAACTACGACGCGCTGTCCACCTTCCGTCAGGCCGAGCCACGCAAGGGCTTTGCCGAAGCTACCTTTGTGATCAAGCAGCAAGATCTCTCCATGCGCCTCATCAAGGCCGCCAATGCCGTGATCTTGGCTAATGAGAACCTCAAGCTCAACAGCGCCAAAATCAAGGCGCTTGACCAGCAGTACATGGCTGCCAAGCGCAAGCTCGAACTCGGGCAGGGCACCATCACCGACCAGCGTGACATCGAGGTCAAGGTGGCCCAAGCGAAATCGTTACAGATCGGTTTTAAAAACCAGCTCGACACCGCCGCCAAGCAATACGCCGCCATCACTGGCGAGCGGCCCAATGTGGCCGAGTTTGTGTTGCCTGAGCAGCATGGCAAGGTGGCCCTCAAGCAAACCGAAGACTATGTGGACTTGGTGCTGCAAAACAGCGCAAGCATCTTGGCTGCCAAGTTCAGCGAGCGCGTGGCTGAGCTCGATGTTGAAAAAGCCACGGGCTCGTTGATGCCCACCTTGTCTGCCACCTACACAGACAGCAAGACAACCACCGTGAGCAACCGCTATACCGGCATGACCATCAACGTGCCTTTGGGTGCCAGCGCCTTTTTTGCCCGCCAAGGCGTGTCGGCCAACTACCTGAAGGCCAAAGAAATTCGCCGCGACACCGAAGAAAAAGCCCGCGTCGAGGTCGAGCGCTTGCGCTCGCAAGTGGACACCGCGTTTCAGTCTTTGGATATTCAGCTCGACGCCATCAAGGCTGCCGAGCTCAGCGTGGAGGCCAACGTCAAGAGCTACGAGGGCGGCGTGCGCAGCGCGGTTGACGTGCTCAACGCCACGCAGACGGTGTTTCAGGTTAAGAGCGACTATGTGACCGCTGTGACCACCCAAACCGAGAACCTGTTGGCCCTGATGAACTTGTCCTCCACCAACCCCATGGAGTCGCTGGAGACCGCCTACAAGTTTTTGTTTGCCCGCTGATCGCCCGAAGATTGCCCTGTCATGTCGACCAAGCCTAGCGCCGACGATTCAGCCAAGCCGCGCGTGGCTGATAAGTCTGTCTCGTCTGATATCTCAAGTGAGCGAGAACAGCAATTGAAGGCGAAACTCGTTGGCGCTCTCGTAGAGAACGCTCAGCTACAGGCCATGGCCAAACAGCTTGGGGATGTGGCTGCAAACGACAAGACTAAGGCTGCCGCTGAAAGGAATGCCCTGCAAATGCAGGTCAAGGACTTAACAGCCATGCTGAATGCGGCCCAAAAAGAAAAAAATGACGCGACAAAGCTAGAGCAACTCAGCAAAGACAACATCAAGCTCAGGTCAGATCTAGACAAGCACACCAAAGATGCCAAGCTAGCCGCTAGCAAGCTGAGCGAGACCCTCCAAGAAAATGAGCTACTGCTGATTCAGCTTACTCAAGCGCAAGAGGAGTTGTCTGAGTGCTACCAACTCTTGTGGCAGATCAAAAACAGCGCATCAGCCAAAGAAAAAAAAGACTCAACAGATCTTCTCCAGCTTGCCACTGATAACGCTAAGTTCAAGCAGGACATAGCCCGGCTCACTAAAGAGGTTGAGAGTGCATCCAAACTCTTGGACGTAACACAGGACAACGATTTGTTGCTGCTACAGCTCTCGCAGGCACAAGAAGAGTTGGTCGAGTATTACGAACAAAAAATTGAATTTGAAGAACTTTTCGAGGGCTACAAATCGAGGTGGGAGAGACTCGAACGCCGGCTACCTAGCTACGTAGACTTTGGTGCGGTCGAGTTGCTAGAGTTTGACAATGTGGCCGATATTCCCACGCTTAATTGGTGCATCAAAGACTATGCACACTCGGGGGGCAATTTGCCCAAACTCGAGTTCTCCACACTGCTGCATGACGGTCACCCAGGCATTGGCTTGGTCAAGGTGGGTGTAGCACCTGCTAACTTTGTGCCACGCCTCTTAACCACCTCGCCCGAGTACCTGAAAAACTTTTTGAGCTACACCACCTCGGACTACAAGCTGATTAGCGCCATCGTGCCCATCTTTGAGCAGCTAGAGGCCAGCAATTGGCAGGGCTTTGAGTTTCCCGCTAACTTTGACGCCAGCTTTTGGCGCCCCTCGCTCAAAACCCTGATGGCCCAGCTGAAGGCCTTGCCGCCAGTGCTGCGCTATGACGACGTGCTGCTCAAGCGCGAGCTGATCAACCCCGACTACGAGCACCTGTGGCTGGAGTTCAGGGGCCTGGCCCTAGGCACCAGTGCTTGGCGCAAGTTTGAGGTGCGGTTGGGTGCGGCCTTGTTGCAGCCCGATGGGTTTTCGCAATACCCCAAGTTTGAATTTCCACTGATCGACGGCAAGACTAAGCCGTTTGACAGTTGGTATGCTGAATCGTACGACGACAGCGGCGCCAAGCTCGAGCTGCGTTTTGCGCTAGACAAGCAGGCTGTGGACACCGTGGTGTTAGCTAAGCTCCT